>CAJGDH010000051.1 GCA_904502145.1 uncultured Eubacterium sp. | reverse complement strand
GCTCACGGATGAGGTTAGGCGGTGATCCGGGGATGGTATACAGACGGTCATCGTCGGTATCCAGATCCGGCATGGCGGAAAGCAGTCCCCAGGTATAGGGGTGCCGCGGATCATAGTAGATCTCATTGATCTTGCCCGTCTCCACGATCTTACCTGCATACATTACATTTACATAGTCCGCCACCTTGGCCACAACCCCCAGGTCATGGGTGATGTAGATTACGGAGATTCCTCTTTCTTTCTGCACCTTCTTGATCAGCTCAAGGATCTTGGCCTGAATGGTCACATCCAGGGCGGTGGTGGGCTCATCACAGATCAGCAGATCCGGGTCACAGGCCAGGGCAATGGCGATCACGACCCTCTGCCTCATACCGCCGGAAAGCTGGTGGGGATAGTTTTTCATCCGCTTTTCCGGATCATCGATACCTACCTCCCGGAGAAGCTGTACAGACTTCTCATAGGCTTCCTGCTTCGGCATCTTGTAATGCCAGATCATTCCCTCCATGATCTGCTTTCCTATACTCATGGTGGGGTCCAGGGAGGTCATGGGATCCTGGAATACCATGGATATCCTTCGTCCGTTGATATTTTTACGGATCCAGTTCTTGCTTTGCTTAAGGATATCCACCGTCTCCTTCTCCCCGTTGTCGCCGGTGTAGGTGAATTCGATGGTTCCGCTGTTTACCACGGCATTCTGGGCGAGGATACCCATGGCGGCCTTCATGGTCACGGACTTTCCTGAGCCGGATTCCCCCACGATGGCCACCGTCTCCCCCTTCATGAGGTCCACGTTGATCCCGCGGATGGCATGAACAGGGCCTGCGATGGTCTTAAAAGTTATATCAAGGTTTTTGATATCAAGAATCTTTTCATTATATTCTGCCATATCATCCACCTCACATTCCTTTCATCTTCGGATCCAGCGCTTCCCTGAGCCCGTCAGCCACAAGGTTGAAGGAGAGCATCAGGAAGGCCATCACGAGGATGGGGGCTACGATCTGATAAGGATGGGTGGTAAAGCTGTTGAACCCGTCCGAGATCAGAGATCCGAGAGAACACTGGGGCACAGGGATACCCAGACCGACGAAGGAGAGGAATGCCTCGGTAAAGATCGCCGTCGGAATGGAGAACATAACCTGTGTGATGATGGGACCGATGATGTTGGGAAGCACTTCCCTGAAAATGATGAAAAAGCTTCCCGCGCCAAGGGTCCTGGACGCCAGGACGAACTCCTGCTCCTTCAGTTTCAGCATCTCCGCCCGGGCAATACGGCTCATGCCCACCCATTCGGTGAGCATCAGGGCGATGATGATGGTGAGCATACCCGGCTTGAATACCAGGAGAAGCAGGGTAACGATGACCAGTCTCGGAATGGAGTTGGCCACCTCTAGGATCCTCTGCATGACCATATCCGTCTTCCCCCCGAAATACCCGGAGATCAGACCGTAGCTCATACCGATGATCATATCGATGACCGCGGCCACCACCGCGATGATCAGGGAAACCCTTGCACCGTGCCAGGTACGGGTCCAGATGTCACGGCCGAAATTGTCGGAACCGAACCAGTAGTAGGTATCATCCAGCCCCTTGTCTTTGTAATTGTTCACTTCGACAACACCGGAAACGGTGTTCATTTTCTCGGAGCCGTCAAAGATTCCCAGATTTTCGAGTCCTTTCACACGGGGTGCCAGACTCTTCTCCGCCAGGATCTGGCCGGAGTAGGTATAGTCATTCATGCCGGGACCGATGATCGCCATGATGGTGATCAGGAGGATCATGATCATACCGAACACGGCACTCCCCTTACGGAAGAAACGGTAGGATCCTTCCTTCCAGAAGCTCTGGGCCTTGAAAGTGGTATCGATCTCCAGATCTCCTGCATTGTCTTTTAAGACGAAATCCGTATCCACCGGCACATAGGTATTGGCGACCGGCTGGTAGGAGGCAGCCGCTTTTTTCTTCTTAAACATATATGCGTACCACCTTCCTTAAGCATCATCCTTGGCCAGTCGGATCCTCGGGTCAATGATACCGTAGAGGATATCCACAACCAGCATGATGGCGATGTACATGGCCGAGTAGATAAAACTCAGCGAGATTACCACGTTGTAGTCATTGGACTGGATCGCGTTTACCAGAAGCGATCCCACTCCCGGGATGGAGAAGATCTTCTCCACCACAAGGGAACCTGTCATCAGGTCCACGATCAAAGGCGCCAGAACCGTGATGATAGGGATCAGTGCATTTCGGAGAGCATGCCGGAAGATCAGGGCAGCCCCCGATATCCCCTTGCTTTCCGCCAGGAGCATATATTCACTTCCCATAACCTCCAGCATCTCCGTCCTGGTAAAACGGGCGATGGATGCCATGGTGAACATGGACAGGGAGATACTGGGCAGGACACTGGAATTCAGCGCCTCCGCCGTATTGTAAAGCATGGGAAAGATATGCCATTTATAGCCGAACTGGAAGCTTAATGCCAGGGCAAATACATAGGAAGGTACAGATACACCGATAACCGATATAACCGTACACAGGGTATCCAGTATGGTATCCCGGCACAAAGCCGCGATCAGCCCGAGGATAAGTCCCACAAGGGCGCCGAGGGCGACGGCATAGCCTCCAATGGCAATAGACACCGGAAGTCGTACAGCGATCAGCTGGGCGATAGGTGTATTTTTCGAAATCTTATAACTGACTCCAAAATCTCCACGCAGCATGTTTGTGACATAGCGGCCGAACTGGACGACCACCGGCTGGTCCAGCCCGTATTTGGCATAGAGGGCCGCCTTCTGTTCCACGGTCAGTTTCTCATCGTTAAAGGGAGAACCCGGCATCAGCTGCATGAGGATAAAGAGTACCAGCAGTATGACCAGCAAAGTAAAAAATGCAGTGATCACACGCTTCGCAACGTATTTTTTCACGTTTATTCTCCTCTCAGGGATAGGCGATGTATTATCGTTCAAAAAGGGGCCGCACAATGTACTGGATTGTACGGCCCGGAATTCAGGAACTCAGAATCTGTCCTGACTTGTGATTCAGATTATTCTGATTTTACAGCGTTCTTGTAAACACGGTTAAGAGCTACCGGATGGAACTCGATACCGGTAACCTTGGAGCTGAGCATCTCAGCGTTGCACTGTCCGTAGATCGGGAAGATCACGGCCTCATTTAATACGATTTCTTCAGCTTTGAAGAGTTCTGCCCAGCGTGCTTCAGCATCCATGGCTGTCTTTCCGATGGTACATTCTGAGATGATCGCATCGTACTCTTCGTTGCTCCAGAGACCATAGTTGTTATCGTTGCCGGTAATCCACATACCAAGATAGGTCATGGGGTCAGCATAGTCCGGTCCCCAACGGGTAAGAGCCAGCTGGAAGTTGCCGTCCTGCATGTCTTCTACTCTCTGTTTCTTGGGCTCTGTTCTTAAGTTGACGGTGAATCCGGGAAGAGTGGTCTCCCACTGCTCTTTCAGAACGGTGGATACCTTCTTCGGTGCATCGTCATCATCCACGATCATTTCAAGCTCAAGGCTGTCGATACCTAATTCTTCAAGACCTTTCTTCCAGAAGTCAGCTGCTTTTGCTGCATCGAAGTTACATACGTCTTTATGCATCTCCTGATCTTCGGAGAAGTCTTTTCCGTCAGGACCTGTACAGAAATCCATCGGTACGGCACGGTAAGAAGGATTGGATCCGTCTTTCAGTACGTCCCTTGTGATGGTTTCACGGTCGATGGCCATAGTGAGGGCCATACGGATATTCAGGTTCTTTAATGCGTCCACTGCATCGATGTTGGGGCTGATGTACCAGAGGTATCCTGCACCGATTGCCTGGAACTCTTCGCTTCCCTGTACCTGGTCTACCTGGTCACCATTGATGAGGGTAGTATCGAGGTCGCCGTTCTGATAGCTCATCAGAGCCTGCTGGGAATCCTGGATCACCTGATAGCTGATGCCGGAAAGCTGCACTCTGTCAGCATCCCAGTAATCCGGGTTCTTGGTAAGGTGAAGTGCATTACCTGCTACAGTGTAATCATCCACGATGAATGCGCCGTTGCTTAATACGGTGTCTGCGCTGGTACCATAGTTGTCGCCGACACTGTTGAAGAACTCTTCGTTCATCGGATAGTAGGTCGGGAAATACATCAGGCTTAAGAAATAGCTGACAGGAACATTAAGTGTAACCTTGAGTGTCTTGTCATCCACTGCGGTAACACCCAGTTCGCTCTTGTCCTTCTCCCCTGCGATGATCTCAGCTGCATTGGCAATCTGGCCGATATCGCTGAGCATGTAGGAATACTCGGAAGAAAGTGCCGGATCTACGGCTCTCTGCCATGCAAACACGAAGTCTGCCGCAGTGACAGGTGTTCCGTTACTCCATTTTGCATCTCTGAGATGGAAAGTATACTCTGTACCGTCTTCAGAAACTTCATAGGATTCTGCGATGGCCGGGATCGGCTGTCCGTCAGCATCCATCTGCATAAGACCATCCGTGTAGTTCGCGATGAACTCGAAGGATGTTCCGTCAGTTGCAACCTGGGGATCAAGGGACTCAACGCCCGTCTCGATCATAACCTTAAGATCGGATCCGCCGGCGGCTGCGGGAGCTGCTGCCTGAGTGGAATCTTCGGCTTTGCCGCCGCCACTGCTGCCACAGCCCACAAGACCTACGATCATAACAATCGCAAGCACAAGTGCCAACATTGACTTTTTCATGGTTAATTCCTCCTTTGTCAATAATCTCTCATGAAAACTTCTCACTAATGCTGAGAGTCAATGTAAAGGTGCGTTCACTGCACCTACAAAACATAAGAATTATACCACCCTGTCAATGGCCTTGCAAGAAAAATTTTAATCATTAAAAGTGATAAATAAGTAAATATCTAAAGTGCCGGATAGATATTTTTTGACAAAATTGCCTCATATGACTGAAAATAAGCCCGAAAAAATACTCCCAAGGTTGACCGTCCATGAAAAACATGTTCTAATACATTTGGTATATGCCGGTATATGCCAAAAAATCCAGGAATAAAGAAGGAACGGATTGATGGATTACGATGTTATTATTATCGGGGCAGGTCCCGGAGGGATCTTTGCTTCATATGAATTAAAGAAACTCAGCCCGGAGATCAAAGTAGCGGTTTTTGAGTCAGGCTATCCCCTGGAAGACCGTAAATGCCCGATCGACGGGGTAAAAGTAAAAAACTGTATCCGCTGTGAAACCTGTTCGATCATGAGCGGATTCGGCGGCGCAGGGGCATTTTCCGACGGAAAATACAACATAACCAATGATTTCGGCGGTACTTTGTTTGAACATATCGGCCGGGAGGAAGCCCTGGACCTTATGCTGTACGTGGACGGGATCAACCTTGCCCACGGCGGGGCGGGGACGAAACTGTATTCGACGGCCAATTCTGAGATCAAGAAGAAATGCATGCAGAATAAGCTGAAGCTTCTGGATGCCTCCGTCCGCCACCTGGGAACGGATATCAATTATATCGTACTGGAGAATCTTTATAATAAATTAAAGGACAGAGTGGACTTCTTCTTCAGGACACCGGTCATCAGTGTCGCGGTCCTGGAGGACGGCTACCAGGTCGTCACGGAAAAAGGCGAGTATTCTGCCCGCAAATGCATCCTCTCCGTCGGCCGCAGCGGAAGCAAGTGGATGGAACAGGTCTGCCGGGATCTTAAGATCCCCACCAATTCCAGCAGGGTTGATCTCGGAGTGCGGGTGGAACTGCCTGCACCGATCTTCTCCCACCTGACCGACGACCTCTATGAGAGCAAGATCGTCTACCGCACGGAGAAATTCGAAGATAAAGTACGTACTTTCTGTATGAATCCCAAGGGAAGCGTGGTCAATGAGAACACAAACGGTATCGTCACGGTGAACGGCCACAGCTATGATAACCCGGAGAAACAGACGGAGAATACCAATTTTGCCCTCTTGGTGTCGAAACATTTCTCCCTGCCTTTCAAGGACAGCAACGGCTACGGGGAGAGTATCGCCAGACTCTCCAATATGCTTGGCGGAGGTGTGATCGTACAGCGGTTCGGAGATCTGATCCGGGGGCGCCGCAGCACGGTGAACAGGATAAAAGAAGGATTTGTCCGGCCGACCTTGCAGGCGGAGCCCGGCGACTTAAGCCTGGTCCTCCCGAAAAGGATCATGGACTGTATCATCGAGATGATCTACGCCTTGGACAAGATCGCCCCGGGAACAGCCAACGATGACACCCTCCTTTACGGTGTGGAGGTCAAGTTCTACAATATGGAAGTCGAAGTTGACGAGCATCTGGAATCCCGCTATCCGGGACTCTATGTGATCGGGGACGGAAGCGGTGTGACCCACTCCCTGTCCCACGCTTCAGCAAGCGGGGTCTATGTGGCAAGGGATATCCTGGGAAGAGTCTGACCCGGTCAGGAGGTCAGCCGGCCCGGGAGGCTGATCAGTCATAACTATACACAAAAAGGGCACCACAGTTACCATCGACCTGTTCTTTCACGGATAGGCAGATGATAACTGCGGCGCCCTTTTTTATATTTTTCTTTATCTTTTACTTGATGTTTCTCAGACCATGTTTTTCAGGCCCTATTTCTCAGACCAGTACGCTGGCCAGGAACTGCTGAGCCTTGGGATGCTCCGGATTGGAGAACAGGTCTTCCGGTGTCTTCTCTTCAAGGATCTCACCGTCAGCCATAAAGATCACCCGGTCAGCCACTTCCTTGGCAAATCCCATCTCATGGGTTACCACTACCATGGTAATACCCTGACGGGCCAGGTCCTTCATAACATTGAGAACCTCACCGACCAGCTCGGGGTCCAGAGCGGAGGTCGGCTCATCAAAGAGCATGATCTTGGGTTCCATGGCCAGGGCTCTGGCGATGGCAACCCTCTGCTGCTGTCCGCCGGACAGGCGGTTGGGGTATTCGTCCGCCTTGTCGGAGAGACCTACTTTTTCCAGGAGGTCTGTCGCCCGTTTTTCCGCCTCTTCCTTGCTGATCTTACGAACATTGATGGGGGCGATCTCGATATTCTCCCTCACCGTTTTGTGGGGGAAGAGATTGAACCGCTGAAAAACCATACCCATCTCCAGAAGGGCAGCCTTGTGGGCTTCCGGCTCCATCTTCTCCACGATATGTCCCTTCTCCGCCCGGCAGAAGAGCTCGTCTTCAATGAAGATACTTCCGTCAGTGATGGTCTCAAGGGTATTGAGGGACCGGAGGAAAGTGGATTTCCCTGCTCCGGAGGGACCGATGATCACGATCACTTCGCCGGGATTCACCGTCAGATTGACATTTTTTAATACTTCCAGATCCCCAAAACTTTTACACAGATTCTCTGTTCGGATAATAGACATAAGAACCTCCTATTCGTAGACGGAATTCTTCTTCTCCAGATAATTGAAGACGAAGGTGAAGAAGGCCGTGATGATCAGATAGATGATCATGGCGGGAATGTAAACAAGCGCCGTGGCTGATGACGAAGAGATCGCACGGGTGGTCTTGGTCAGGTCGGTAAGACCGATGATCGCCACCAGGGATACATCCTTCAGGACCATGATAAATTCATTACCTACCGGGGGGATAAGACGGCGTACCGTCTGGGGGATGATGATCAGCCGCATCGTCTGCCCGTAGGTCATGCCCAGGGCTTTGGCCGCCTCAAACTGCCCATGGTCGATGGACTGGATACCCGCTCGTATGTTTTCCGCCAGGTAGGCAGCCGAATTCATGACGTAGGCGATCAGGGCCGCAACAAAGGCACTTTTGATCGTCAGCCTCGGGTTAAACTGAGGCAGACCGAAATAGATAAAATAGATCTGCATCAGAAGGGGGGTTCCCCGGAAGAAAAAGATATACGCACTGCAGGGAAGCCTGAAGATCGGATTCTTTGACATCTTTCCCAAAGCCAGGAACACGCTGCCGATCAGGCCGAGACCCACCGACAGGATCGTCATGATAATCGTCAGCTTCGCTCCGTTGAGAAGCTGAGGAATCCATACCAATATTTTCTCAAAACCACTCATATATACTCTCCAATCATACGATATTCGACCTGACTCGTCCTGACGATTCCTCACGGTTTCCGGATCCCGGGTCCGTGTGCATAAAAAGGGAAAAAATTGCCGGATGTGCGTCTGCATATCCGGCAACCTCACAACAAGTCTAATCAATCAAAGCATTAACTGCCAGATCTCTTTTCAAAAATAAATGTTTGCTGATCATCCTCTGATGAAATCATCATTTGATAGGATCATCGCTGCCAAAATATTTGGTGGAAATCTCTGCAAGCTTTCCACTGTCTCTCAGATTCTTGAGGGAAGCCTCAAGTCTCTCTTTCAGTGCGTCGTTACCCTTCTTCATACACATAACGATAGGCTCCTTGGTGGGAGACTGCCATACGGTCTTGTAATCGGAAGCGGCATCGCCAAGATAGTAAGCTGCAACTACGGAGTCAGTACATACGGAATCCACACGGCCGGCTTTCAGCTCATCAAATGCGTTGATGACTTTCTCATACTGACGGAGGTCAGCGCCAAGACCCTCATTATTATAGTCCTGGATGATGTAGTCAGCGGTTGTCTCCATCTGAACGGCAATGCTCTTACCCTTGGCCTCCTCAATACTGCTGATATCGGAATCCTTGGGTACTACCAGAACAGGTGCGTTGGCAATGTAGGTCTCGGAAAGCAGATACTGCTCATCCCTCTCGGGAGTGAAACTTACGCAGGACATGATCACATCATATTTGTCCGTATCCACGCCGGCGAAAATGCCGTCCCATGCAGTGTCAACAAGTTCAAGTTCAAGGCCCATGTCCTCAGCCAGAGCTGCAGCCATCTCCATATCGAAACCGATCGGAGTGCTTCCGTCTTCATCAAAGTATTCCATCGGCGGATAACCGATCTCTGTACCTACCAGAAGTTTCCCCTCCTGAAGAAGTCCGCCCTCTGCACCTGCGTCCTTGGATGATCCGCCGCAGCCTGCAAGCATGGTGAGCGCCATAATACTGACAAGCAGAATTGCTCCTAATTTCCTCATAATCCTCTCCTCCATGAAATGATACTTTAAAATGTTGCTTTGTAAAGGTGAAATATTCTTTAACTGTTACGTTATACACTATCACTTTTCATCTGCTTTTGTCAATATTTATCGACTATATTTGCATAATTCTATAGGGATTATTTCATAATGCCCGATATCGTGCATATTCGACCATAGGGCCGCATCCTCACATCATCAGCACGATCCCGGCCACCGCCGACCCCAGGATATAGAGGATCGGGTGCTTCTTTGTCACCTTGTATACCACGAACAGGATCAGCCCGAAGAGGATGGGGACCGGCAAAAAAAGATCTGCCATACTTCCTGTCTTCGCAAAAAGTTCCGTATTCAGAAAGGCAAGCTGGGCCACGCTCAGTCCCGCCACGAAGATAAGTCCCGTGGAGGCCGCCCGAAGACCGTACATGGCATATTGGACATATTTGTTGGTCTTAAAACGCTCCAGGATATTGGCCACGATGATAATGATAATGACGGACGGAGTGATCAGTCCCAGCGGAGCAATGATCCCCCCGGGAACACCGGCGATGGTAAAGCCGGTGAAAGTGGCCATATTTACCCCCATAGGGCCGGGTGTGGACTCGGATACCGCCACCATATTTGCGATGTCACGGACAGTGAACCACCCTGTTTTTGCCTGCATCTCATAGAGGAAGGGCAGGGTGGCGAGGCCGCCGCCGATGGTAAAGAGGCCCGTCTTGAAGAACTCCCAGTAAAGCCGTAAAAGGATCATGACCTCACCTCCTCTTTATCCCTGCGGATCTTCTCCCCAAGCACTTTAATGATCACACCTGCGATCCCGGCGGAGATGACCAGTGTCCAGGTCGGGGCAGGGGTGAAGAAGGACAGGAGCATGACACCCAGGAAAACGATGACGGCCGCTGCATCCACCAGGGATTTTTTTGCCAGTTTGAACACCGCGTCAAAAACCAGCACGCAGACACAGACCCTGACTCCTGCCAGCGCATGCTGGACCACTGCGATCTGTGAGAAGTTCTTGATAAAGGCCGTAATGATCATAATGATGACCCGGGAAGGCGCGACCACTCCGAAGGTGGCGAATATGGCCCCCGCTATGCCCCTGCGTTTATAGCCGATAAACGTCGCGGTATTGACCGCGATGATTCCCGGCGTGCACTGGCCCACGGCATAGTAGTCCATCAATTCCT
>CAJGDH010000050.1 GCA_904502145.1 uncultured Eubacterium sp. | reverse complement strand
TATCCCTGGGCAACCAGACCGGAGAAGGATGGTTCCTTACGGGTGAGATGGTGGAACTGATCAAGGCCGGCGCTCCCAATATCGTCTGTACCCAGCCATTTGCCTGTCTGCCCAACCATGTGGTGGGCAAGGGCGTGATCAAGGAACTCCGCAGAGTCTATCCGGATTCCAATATCGTTGCCATCGATTATGATCCCGGTGCCAGTGAAGTCAACCAGATCAACCGGATCAAGCTCATGCTGGCTACGGCCCAGAAAAAGATGAAGGCCTGATGACAGGAATACCCACAAAATAGAGTCAGGAAGATATCCTGGATAAAAAATGCCCGGCTTACCAAAGCCGGGCTTATTTTTTGTCATAAATATTGTATATATTATTAACATATTTTTTCAATTCAAAATATTTTACTAGTATTTAATTAAATAACAAGTCTTTTTTCTTAATATACTTTTCTGCTTCCATAGCGGTTGAAGCCAGATAACGGATGACTTCTTCAGGATAACATCCGGTGGCGGTTTCTCCTGTTACCATCAGACTTCCCGCCCCGTCCAGAACCGCGTGAAAGATATCCGACACCTCTGCCCTGGTGGGCACAGGACTCTCCTCCATACTGGCCAGCATCTGGGTGACCACCATGAAGGGCTTATCCTTCTTTGTGCAGTAGTCCGACAGTTGTTTCTGGACCGCAGGAAGCCGCCACAGGGGCATGGAATTGCCCAGATCGCCCCTGGCGATCACGATCTCATCCGCAAGCTCCATAAAATCCGGTAGGCATCTCACTCCCTCCAGGTTTTCTATTTTTGCATAAAGCTTAAGGTCTGGACAGCCGGTCTCCTCCATGGCACTTCTCACGGAAAGAAGATCTTTCCTGCTACGGACAAAGGGCTGCATGATCCCTGTCACTCCGTAATCCCGGGCACTTCTCAGATTATTCATATCCTGGTCTGTCAGTACCGGTGCCGTATTTTTCTCACCGGAGACGGCGATGCTCTTTTTGGAAGTCAGGATCCCTCCTCTTAGGACCCTGCATGGGTGAGGTCCATAAGGTCCGTCAGCTTCCAGAACTTCCAGCAGGATCTTCCCGTCATCCAGAAGAATCTGCTGACCTTCCTTCAGACATGCCAACACAGGATCAGGAACCGGAATCTGATCCCCCAGACCGATGGTCTCTCCCTCCTCGGGGATAAGATCCCTCTTCAGCTTTCCGATCCTCATCTCAGGCCCCTGCATATCGATGATCAGAAGAGGATGGCTGATCCCCGCCATCCGGGCACCCTTATGGAAAGCCCTGATCATCCCGGCTGCCTCCTCCAGGGAGGTGTGGGACAGATTCAGCCTCATCCCGTTCATTCCGTATTCAAACATCTTTTGTATGGTTCCGGCCTCAAGACAAGCCGGACCGATGGTCCCAAAGATATCCAAGATATTTTCCTCTATTCATCCACCATAAACGAACCGCCGCAAAGCTCCTGCATCTTCTGCATCAGACCTGCTGACTCATCCTGGTTCCCGGGGGACAAAGTCACCCACCAGACACCTTCTTCTTCAGATTCCTCCAGATAGAACCCGGTCTCACTGCCGCTGATCTCCAGCACTCCGGCCAGGTCCCAGAATTCTGCCGTCATGCCCTCATCATCCTTAAGCTGTTCATACAGCCGCCTTGTGGAAGGACAGTCCTCATTTATGTAGAGCCATTCAAGCGGACCGCTGTTCACAGACTTTTTATCTTTCTTTTTCTTACTCATAGAATGATCTCGTATCTTCCTTCTCTTCTTCTTGGTGCCTTCGGTTTCTGGTCGGAATAACCCAGAGTGATCAGAGCGATCATCTTTCCTTTACCGGGGGCAAATTTCTCCCGGAGGATCCCGTCCATCTCCGCTTCCATCTGCCCTGTGAGCCAGCAGGAAGAGATACCCTTGGAATAAGCCATCAGGAGCATATTTTCCAGGGCAGCGGCCACACTCTCGATAAATTCTGTCTCTTTTCTTTTGTATTCCTCATCATCTTTCAGAAGAAAGGCGAGAATACAGCAGGGAGCATTGCCCATAAGGCGGATGAACTGTTTTGTTTCCGCGATGACCTGGGGATATTTCTCAAATCTGGCGGTGAGGGAGGGGGACAGGATCTCTGCGGTCTGTGCCATGATATCCCTCACTTCCTGGATCTTTTCCGGGTTTGCCACCGCCACAAAATACCAGGGCTGGAAATTGGAGGCATTGGGGGCCATAACCCCGGCTTCAATGATCTCCCGGATATCTTCTTCAGCGATAGGCCTTCCGTCATATTTCCTTACGGATCTTCGTCCGTAGATAGCTTCTTTTAATTCCATAATACTCCTCCTTCAGAACACACCCTGTTCTTCCATCTCGACTCCGTCCCGCTCACAGATAATGGCACTCTCCTTAAGAAATGCCAGTTCCTCCTCCGTCAGAGGTCGTTTCAGCCTTGCGGGACTGCCAACGATCAGGCTGCCCTCCGGGAACTCTTTGCCCGAAGCGATGAGGGTTCCGGCGCCGATCATACAGTTTTTCCCGATCTTCGCGCCATCCATGATGATGGAGCCCATGCCGACGATGGTATTGTCACCGATCTGGCAGCCGTGGAGGACGGCATTGTGACCGACGGTAACATAATCACCAATGATAACGGGATTGCCTTCACTACAGTGAAGGGTGCAGTTTTCCTGTATATTGCTGTAATTGCCGACCTCGATCCTGGCATCATCTCCCCTGAGGGCTGCAAAAAAATAGATGGTCACATAATCTTTTATGGTGACATCCCCCACCAGGACAGCCTGTCTGGAGATATGTGCGGTCTCCGCGATCCTGACCTTTCTGTAATCAGCCATAAGTCATCCTCCTTTTTTATTATATGGTTATCATATCATAAAAAAAGGCTTTTATCCACGGCAGAATCGGGGCAGAAAATGAAAAGGGTGCCTGCCTGATGAGCAGACACCCTCTTTTCAGGTGATTATTCTTTTTTTCTCTATTGATCAGAGATCAGAGCTCAGAGCTCAGAGCTCAGAAGATCAGAGCTCAGGACCGGCGGCAACAAGGGCCTTTCCTGCTTCATTGCTCTCATATTTGACAAAGTTCTTGATGAACCTGCCGGCAAGGTCTTTTGCCTTATCTTCCCATTCCTTAGGATCGGCATAGGTATCTCTGGGATCCAGGATCGCAGGATCAACACCGGGAAGTTCAGTAGGTACTTCGAAGTTGAAGTAAGGGATCTTCTTTGTGGGTGCCCCCTTGATATCTCCGTTCAGGATCGCGTCGATGATACCACGGGTATCTTTGATGGAGATACGTTTGCCGGATCCGTTCCAGCCTGTGTTCACCAGATAGGCCTTTGCTCCGGAGATTTCCATCCTCTTTACCAGCTCCTCCGCATATTTTGTCGGATGGAGCTCCAGGAATGCCTGGCCGAAGCAGGCGGAGAAGGTCGGGGTGGGTTCGGTGATACCACGTTCCGTACCGGCGAGCTTGGCTGTAAATCCGGAAAGGAAGTAATACTGTGTCTGTTCCGGGGTCAGAACGGATACCGGAGGAAGAACACCGAATGCATCCGCGGACAGGAAGATCACATTGTTGGCTGCCGGAGCGGAAGAAACGGGACGTACGATCTTCTCGATATGATTGATGGGATAAGAAACACGGGTGTTCTCCGTCACACTCTTATCCGCGAAATCGATCTTTCCGTTCTCATCCAGGGTGACATTTTCCAGGAGGGCATTACGCTTGATGGCATTGTAGATATCGGGCTCGGACTCTTTATCCAGGTTGATGACCTTGGCATAGCAGCCGCCCTCGAAGTTGAAGATACCCTTGTCGTCCCAGCCATGCTCGTCATCACCGATGAGAAGACGCTTGGGATCGGTGGACAGGGTGGTCTTTCCCGTTCCGGACAGACCGAAGAAGATTGCCGTATTCTCCCCGTTCATATCCGTGTTGGCGGAACAATGCATGGAAGCGATGCCTTTAAGAGGAAGATAATAGTTCATCATGGAGAACATACCCTTCTTCATCTCACCGCCATACCATGTGTTCAGGATAACCTGTTCACGGCTGGTGATATTGAAGGCGACACAGGTATCGGAATTGAGTCCCAGTTCCTTATAGTCATCCACTTTGGCCTTGGAAGCACAATATACCGTAAAGTCAGGTTCGAACTCTTTCAGTTCTTCCTCGGAAGGCTGGATGAACATGTTTTTGACGAAATGGGCCTGCCATGCTACTTCCATAATAAAACGGATGGACATCCTGGTATCCTCGTTGGCACCACAGAAAGCATCCATAACAAAGAGTCTCTTGCCGGAGAGCTCTTTTCTGGCAAGGTCTCTCATCTTAACCCACACATCCTCGGACATGGGATGGTTGTCGTTTGGATAGTCCGGTGTGGTCCACCATACCGTATCCTTTGAATTCTCATCCATCACGATATATTTATCTTTGGGAGAACGTCCGGTGTAGATTCCGGTCATGACATTGACCGCGTCAAGTTCACTGACCTGACCTTTATCAAATCCTTCAAGACCCGGTTTGGTCTCTTCCTCGAACAGGAATTCATATGAAGGATTGTAAACGATTTCTGTCGTTCCGGTGATTCCATAGCGGGTTAAATCAATTGTTGCCATATTCTCTACCTCTTTTCTGAATGATATCCTGATCAGTGATCAGGGGATTAACTGTTTTTATATCTAATATTATACACTGTTTCTCAATATTTTCCACAAAATTTTCTGTTATTTTTGTAGAAAATATCCAACGAGGAATGAAAAATATTAGTTATAATATTGAAAGAAGAAATTATTCGATATGACAGTTAAAAACATACGAATAAAAGAATAATTGTCTGATTATGAAAACGAAGTTTCTGAAACAAAATTATTCATTATCAGCTGCTGCTTTCCGTTTCAGAGCGTCGAGCCGGCCTACGGCGGAAAGTGCGGCCACATTTCCCTGACCGGCTGCCTTGATGTACTGGTAAGGAGTACCGGTGATATCCCCGCAGGCATATAAACCGGGCAGGTTGGTTTCCATCTTCAGATTGACCTTTACATGATTGCCGTCCATCTCAAGACCAGGAACCAGTTTTCCGGGAGCGATGGCATCCCTGAGCAGAAATACTCCGTCAAGCGGAATGGTCTGTTCGTCCGTCTTCAGGCCTTCTATCTGCATATCCCCGAAGACACTTTCCGGTTTTTCCCGGATGACCTTGATCTTATCCTTGAGGACCGGTTCTTCTTTATACATGGGGATGTAATATACCGTATCCGCAAGTTCCGCCAGAAAATCCGCCTCTTCTTCGGCCTCATGATTATATCCGATGACGGCAGCGGTCTTATCCTGGTAAAACATGGCATCACAGGTGACGCAGTAGCTGACTCCCCTGCCCAGAAATTCATCCTCCCCGGGAAGAGGTTTTTCCTGCACCATGCCGGTGGAAAGGATGACACAGGTGGCCTCCTGCATGGATCCGTCAGACAGCTGAAGCGTAAAATAATCCCCCATGGCATAAACCATGGTCACTCTCTTATCGTCGATCGGGATCTCAAGCTGGTCGAGGTGTTCCTTCAGTTTTGCGGAGAGGTCTTTTCCGCTTATGGCGGGAAGTCCGGGATAATTCAGGATCTTGTGGGCTTTGGTCACTTTGTCACTGACTTTGTTTTCCCCATATAAAATGATGTTTTTCTTGCGGATTTTCGAAGTGATGGCGGCCGAAATGCCTCCCGGCCCTGTTCCGATGATCGCGATGTCTGTCCTTTCCATATCATTTCCTCCTTTTGATAAACAACTGTCTATTTTGCATCGTACCAGGTTTCTCCACTCTGGATATCAATCTTCAGGGGCACCAGAAGGTCTGCCGCACCTGTCATTTCTTCCGTAAGGATCTTCCTGATCACTTCTTCCTCCTCATAGGGAGCTTCGATCAGAAGCTCATCATGGATCTGAAGGATTAGTTTTGATTTCAGATTTTCATTCTTAAGACGATGGCTGACATTGATCATGGCGATCTTGATAATATCTGCCGCGGTTCCCTGGATCCCGGAATTCATGGCTGCCCGTTCACCGAAACTCCTCTGCATGAAATTGGAGGAAAAAAGTTCCGGTATAGGACGGATCCGTCCGTATAAGGTCTTCGTGTAGCCGTGTTCCCTGGCATAGGCAATGCTCCCGTCAAGGTAAGCCTTGATCCCCGGATAGGTCGCGAAATAGCGGTCAATGTAATCCTGGGCTTCTTTTCTGGTGATATTCAGGTCCTGGCTCAGGCCGAAGGCGCTGATCCCGTACACAATGCCGAAATTAACAGCCTTGGCATTTCTTCTGAGAAGCGGGGTGACCTCTTCCATGGGGACCCCGAAGACCTGGGAAGCCGTGGTGGTATGGATATCCCTGTCCTCCTGATAAGCACGGATCAGCTGCTCATCCCTGGCCATGTGGGCAAGGACGCGAAGCTCGATCTGGGAATAGTCTGCGCTGATAAATATCTTCCCCTCTTCCGGGACGAACACCTTGCGGATCTCCCGCCCCAGGTCCATACGGATGGGAATATTCTGAAGATTGGGGTCCGAACTGGAAAGCCTGCCCGTTGCAGTCACTTTCTGATGAAATACCCCATGGATCTTTCCGTCTTCACGGATAAAGGCGGCCAGTCCGTCGGCATATGTGGATTTCAGTTTGGTAAGCTGACGGTAATTGAGGATATCCGTGACAATGGGATATTGAGGGGCAAGCTTCTCCAGAATATCCGCATTGGTGGAATAGCCTGTTTTGGTCTTTTTGGCATAGGGCATCCTCAGATCTTCAAAGAGGACTACTCCAAGCTGCTTGGGGGAATTCAGATTAAATTTCTTCCCTGCCTGTTCGTAGATTTTCTCCTCCAGTTCCCCGATCTTTCCGGCAAGTCTCTCCCCGTATTCACTGAGGGCTTCTTTTTCTACGGTGATCCCGTATTTTTCCATGCCATAAAGTGAACGGACCAATGGTTTCTCAATCTCTTCATAAAGACGGTCCATGGATTTTTCCTGCAGTTTTCTGCGGAGGACGTCAGAAACCATGAAGGGCACGGAAGACAGATATCCTGCTATCCTGATCCCTCCTTCTTTCCCTTCCCTGACTGCCTGGGCAAGGGACATTTTCTCCAGGAGTTCCTTTCTGGAAGGAAGAAGCTGATCAAGGTGGTCTTTGGCGATCACATCGTAATCATAATCGGACCTCAGCGGGTCAAGAAGATAAGCCTGGATTCCGATGTCATCGATCTGATCTTCAAAGTCGGCCATCTCCTCATCAAAATGCAGACAGGCTTTGTAATCCAACAGGTCCAGATGGAGACCCGAGGTCAGCAGGTCCTTCACATAGGAGGAAAGCATATCCAAAGAGATATCCCCGTTTCGCAGGATCAGGCAGGTGCCTTCTGAACAGGTGACGGAAATCCCTTCAAAATCATGTTCTCCTGTTTTGCTCCTCTCCTCCTCGATCACCGCAAGACCTGCATGTTTTTCTTTCCTGATCCCGGCTATGGTCTGTTCTGCTTCCTCCGGAGTCCTGATGATCCGGATCTTAACAGATTCCGTTCCCCGGTTTTCCGTTTCGAAATATTTCAGAAGACTGTTCAGTTCAAGTTCTTTAAAAAGGGTATATGCCCCGGCATTAAAGAGGTTGCCGATTTTGGCATCGGTAAATGTATATTCCAGGTCACAGTCAGTCCGTATGGTGGCAAGATCCTTGCTGAGCAGGGCCTGATCATAGAATTCTTTCAGGTTGTTGCGGGCTTTTGCCGGTTTAATCTCCTCTATATGGGCATAAGCATTCTCTATGGAATGATAATCCTTGATGATCTTCGCCGCGGTTTTCTCCCCGATCCCGGGAACCCCGGGAATATTGTCGGAAGTATCCCCCATGAGTCCTTTCATGTCGATGAATTCCGTGGGGGTGATTCCGTACAGTCTGATGAAATCTTCCCGGAAATAGTCTTCCGTCACGGTTTTTCCGCCCTTTGTCTTGGGGATCTTGATCATCACTTTATCCGTGGCCAGCTGAAGCAGGTCGCGGTCTCCTGAGACGATGACCACGTCATAACCGGCCTTCTCCGCTTCACATCCGACGGTGCCAAGGATATCATCAGCCTCGATCCCTGCCTGTGTGACCACCGGAACTTCCATGGCAGCCAGCACTTCCTTCATCCTGGGAACCTGCTCGATCAGTTCCGCAGGCATGGGTTTTCTGGTTCCCTTGTATTCCTTATACTGCAGGTGGCGGAAAGTAGGTTCCTTCCGGTCGAAAGCAACCAGCAGATGGGTGGGGTGTTCCTCCTCGATATAGCGGAGCATGATATTTAAAAACCCCAGAATGGCATTGGTGTACTGTCCGGCTGAATTGCTGAGGGCCGGCAGGCCGAAAAAGGCTCTGCTCATCAGGCTGTGTCCGTCCAAAAGCATGATCTTGTCTGCCATATCATTTTCCTTTCTTTTGTATCCTTAAATGTGCCTGATAAAGGCCTCATAAGCTTTTTTTGCCTCGTACAGGTCAACCTTGCAGATGACTTCACAGGGAGAATGCATACTCAGCACGGCAATGCCGGCATCCACCACATCCATCCCGTACATGGCGGCGATAAATGCGATGGTACCGCTGCCGCCCGCATCTACCTTGCCCACCTCGGACATCTGGAAAGCCACGTCATTGTCATCAAGGATCTTCCTGACTCTTGCCAGATATTCCGCATTGGCGTCATTGGTGTAATCCTTTCCCCAGGCACCGGTATATTTATTGATCACCAGCCCTTTTCCGAAACAGGGAGTATTCTTCTTTTCAAATACCTGGGAGAAGGCCGGGTCATAGGCCGCGCTGACATCCGCGGACAACATTTGGCTTCTGGCCAGGGTTCTCCTCAGGGCAAGTGAGGAGTCGGATCCGGCGAGGGCCAGAAGCTCTGCCAGAACATTTTCGAAGAATCTGGACTCCATTCCTGTGGCACCGACACTGCCGATCTCTTCCTTGTCCACATAGAGGCAGCAGACGGTCCTTTCCGGGATATCAGTGCTGTCAAGCATTGCTTCAAATGTACTGTAGGCACAACAACGGTCATCGTGTCCGTACCCGGCGATCATACTCCGGTCAAGACCACAATCCCTCGCTTTTCCTGCCGGAACCACCTCGATCTCAGCGGAAATGAAATCATCCTCCTCCATACCGTATTTTTCTTTGAGGAGGCTGAGGACATTTTCTTTTACCGCATCTTTTTCCTTTCCGCCAAGGGGGATGGTACCCACCAGGACATCAAGCTGTTCTCCCTCGATCACTTCGGAAGCTTTTTTCTCCATCTGGTCTTTGGAAAGATGGACCAGCAGATCACTGATATAGACAACAGGGTCCTTGTCATCTTCCCCGATGTTGACCCGGACTACTGTTCCGTCTTTTTTGGCGATCACCCCATGGAGGGCAAGGGGGACCGTCACCCACTGGTATTTCTTTATCCCGCCGTAATAATGGGTATCCAGGTAGGCCAGGCCCGTATCTTCATACAGGGGGACAGGCTTCAGATCCATTCGCGGGGAATCTATATGGGCACAGAGGATGTTCATCCCCTCTGTCAGAGGTCTCCGGCCCATCCGGAAGAAGACGGCGGTCTTACCCATCCCTGCCGCAAAGATCCCGTCTCCGGGAGACAGGGAGTAATCGGAATCGATCAAATCTTCAATATTCCGGAAACCTTTCATTTCCGCTTCCCGGATAAAGAAGGAAACACACTCCCTCTCCGTCTTGCAGCAGCTGAGGAAATCTTTGTATCTCTCCCCCAGTTCATGGATCCTGTTTCTGTCGTCTTCACTGTATTTAAGCCATCTGTAGTTCAATGTTGTAATCCTCCGTTTATTTGTTTCTTCTTTTCCTGACTTTATCGGGTGTCCTGTCTACTTTTCATCTACATAGACGGGTGTCAGGTCATCTTTGTCCAGGAGGGACAGATCCATCTCCGGCAGAGCCGGATGCATCCTTTCCCGGATCTCCTTTTCATCAAGGATAAAGGACAGCAGAAGTTCATCCTGTGTCACTTCGTCCCCGTCTCCGACATAGATCTTGTCCACATATCCTGAGACATGGGACCTGACCTTTGTCTCCATCTTCATCGCTTCAATGATCATCAGCGGGTCACCCTTCTCCACCCGGTCGCCTTCCTTCACGGCGATCTCACAGATTCTGCCGGGGATGGAGGCCCCGAGGTGCCTGGGGTTCTTTTTATCTGTCTTGATCCGGTTGTCCGCTTTCACTTCAAAGTGTTTGTCGGTGATCTGGATCTCCCGGTAAAAACCGTTGACTTCAAACTGAAGGGAACGGATCCCCTGCCGGTCCGGTTCTGAGATGCTGATGAATTTGATCAGGGTATCCTCGCCTTCCCCGATCTGGATTGTGGT
>CAJGDH010000049.1 GCA_904502145.1 uncultured Eubacterium sp. | reverse complement strand
CAGAGGAAGAGGATCTGTTCCACGGGCTATACCGATGACGAGAACAGTCCCATTGGAGTGTTTGTCTTTGTGGGTTATGAACCTTCCGCTGACTGGATCCCGGAACAGATCGAAAGAGGTCCCGGCGGCTACATCGTATCCGACGCAAACCGGAAGACCAGTGTCGACGGGGTTTACGTGGCCGGAGATCTCTGTGAGAAACCGCTCAGACAGGCGGTGACCGCCGCTTCCGACGGTGCCATCGCTGCAGTATCCCTGGGAGAAAGGGTGCTGGAGCTCCGCCGGAAGATCGGAGAAGGTAAGCTGGCCCTGCCTGAAGAAAAGGCAGCCTGTACCGCCCCATCCGGTGTGACCCGGTCAGAGACCGGCAGGGATGAAGATAAGGCGGTCCTTAACCTGTGGCTGGATGACAGTCCTCTGGCTAAGGAGATGGTGGCCTTCTTCGAAGAGAAGACCGAGCTTCGGGAAAGAACCGTGATCCGGAAGCAGTATCAGGGCAGGGAAGGGCTGATCCTTCCGGCCATCGAGATCTGCGACAGCCGGGGAAAGAGCAGCGGTATCTACTTCCACAGTGTTCCCAAGGGGATGGAGTGGGATTCCTTCCTCATGTCGATCTTTATGGTGACCGGCCATGAGAAGAAGATCAATCCTCTGAATCAGGAGCGGATCCGGAAGATTGACCGGCCGCTGAACATCAAGATCTTCGCCTCCCTCACCTGTGCCAACTGCCCCTCTGCCGTCATGGCGGCAAATGAACTGGCAGTCCACAGCGAGAAGATCACCGCGGAGATGTTTGATATCACCCAGTTCCCGAGCCTGCTCTGGAAACATCATGTGAGAAGTGTTCCGCTTCTTCTGATCAACGACAAGGTCTATGGTAAAGGAAGAATGAATCTGTCCTATCTGCTGGATATGGCGGAATTATATATCAGCTCATCTCTGTGACAGGCGGATGATTCAGCCAATTCTCCGGAGGGAGCCTCAACATAATACTATTATCTGAAGAATGATCTACCGGGCCGACGCAGATGCGTCGGCTCTTTTTCTTGTCTGACCCGCAGCGGGAGGGGGAATATTTCACCGGTTCCTGTCCGGGATTAGCAGATGAAAAATCGGCTTTATCGTGGTATAATTCATCTTAGAGAAAGAAAACGGAGGTTTTCAATGAACTATACAGGTCTGACTACTGAAGAAGTAAATAAACGGGTAGCCGCCGGGAAAGTCAATCTGGTCGAGGATGATTCCGCCCAGAGTGTGAAAGAGATCATCCGGGGAAATGTATTTACCTATTTTAATGCGATCTTTGCCATCCTGGGTCTGCTGCTGATCATCGCCGGTTCCTTCAAGAACCTGACCTTCCTGATCGTGGTTGTGGCAAACACCCTGATCGGGATCTTTCAGCAGCTGAGATCCAAGGCCATACTGGATAAATTATCTCTTCTGGACGTGACGCAATATACGGTGATCAGGGACAGAAAGAGGCAGGTTATCCCTTCCGACCGCCTGGTCCAGGATGACCTGGTCATCCTGAAAGGAGGCCAGCAGATCCCTGCGGACGGCGTGGTGGTTTCCGGAAGCATCACTGTCAATGAATCCCTCCTTACCGGGGAGGCGGACGAGATCGAGAAAAGACCCGGGGATGCGCTGAAGTCGGGAAGCTTTGTGATCGTCGGGGAGAGCGGAGCCAAACTCACCAGAGTCGGGAACGATTCCTACGCTGCCAGACTTACCAGAAAAGCGAAGGAAGTAAAAGAAAGACCGGCGGAGATGGTCAGGGATATCGAGCGGATCATCAGGATCACTGCAGTTTTGATCCTGCCTGTGGGAATAGCCCTCATCTTCCAGTCCATGGTGATCAATCACAATCAATTCTCCGATGCGGTGGTCTCCATGGTAAGCGCGGTGGTGGGAATGATCCCCGAGGGAATGTACCTTCTGGTGACGGTGGCGCTGGCTTTGAGTGCCGCCAGGCTTGCCGGCAAGAAAGTCCTTCTCCACGACATGCACAGTATCGAGACCCTGGCCAGGGTGGATGTGCTCTGTGTGGATAAGACAGGGACCATCACCACCGAAGAGATGGAAGTGGAAGAGCTGTTTGCACCTTCAGGTGTGGACAGGACAGATAAAGACCTTCTTTGCAGGTATGTACAGACCATAACGGACACCAACAGCACCATGCAGGCACTGCGTGATTTCTGCGGTTCCTCCGCCCGGCTGGATGCGGTCCGTATCCTGCCCTTCAGCTCAAAGAACAAATACTCCGAGATCGAGACCCCCGGTCATGTCTACCGTCTGGGTGCCCCGGAGTATGTGATGGACCGGATGATCTATCTGGACAACCAGGACCTTCTCCAGGTCTATACCGGCAAGGGGGACCGTGTCCTCGCCCTTACCTGTGACGGAAGCCCCGTGGTCTTTGTCGCCATCCGGAACAACATCCGGGATAATGCCACGGAGACCTTCACCTATTTCGCCCAGAGAGGGGTGGAGATCAAGGTGATCTCCGGGGATAATCCCCTGACGGTCTCCAGGATAGCCCGTCAGGCCGGCATTCAGAATGCGGACAGATATGTGGATGCCACAAGCCTGAAAACACCGAAAGATTATGCGGACGCACTGAGAAAATATACCGTGTTCGGAAGAGTGAAACCCGAACAGAAGAAAAATATCGTGAATACCCTCCGGGCACAGAAGAAAAAAGTGGCCATGACCGGAGACGGTGTCAATGACATCCTGGCCATGAAGGAAGCGGACTGTTCCATCGCCATGGGCGGAGGATCCGATGCCACCAGGCAGGCTGCCCAGGTGGTCCTTCTGGATTCGGATTTCTCCCGGATGAAGGATATCGTGGGAGAAGGACGGCGGGATGTGAACAATATCACCCGGTCGGCAACCCTCTTCCTCTACAAGAATATATTCTCTTTCCTGTTGGCGGTATTCTCCATCATCAACAGCTTTACCTACCCCCTGCAGCCCAATCAGGTTTCCCTGATCTCCATGTTCAACATCGGGATTCCGGCTTTTCTGCTGGCTCTGGAGCCAAATGAGGACAAGCAGGAGAAGAGCTTTATCCGGACCACCATCTTCCGTGCCATGCCGGCGGCTCTCACCTCCTTCTTCTCCATCGCCTTTATGGTACTTTTCGGCAAGCTGTTCAACATCTCCGAAGCAGATGTGGCCACGGCTTCAACCTATCTTCTGGCGGTGATCGGTTTCATGATCCTCTGGAACATCTCAAAACCGGCCAACCTGTACCATATCATCGTATTCGGGCTCTGTATTCTGGGAATGGGCCTGTGTGCCGCCCTGTTCAGGAACATGTTTGACATCCAGTCCATCTCCCTCAAATGCGGGGCACTGTGCGGGGTATTTGCCATCGCGGAGATCACGGTCATGCGGACCTTCTCCTGGCTGTTTGAGAAAGCGGGAGACCTGAAGGTCAATCTTCAGGAGAAAAAGGTGCTCAGACAGAAGAGGAAGGTTCTTCGACACAGATAGACGAAAAACGCCTTCAGGTTTAAACCTGAAGGCGTTTTTTATATGACTTTCTCAGTTTTATCGATTTGTTTCGCTGCCCGGGATCAGATCTCAAACAGGTCGCTGTAGGCTTTCAGGGCACCGTCCGTATCGTGGGCCAGAACACGTTTGGCCAGGATCTTGCCCAGCTGAACGCCTTCCTGGTCGAAGCTGTTCAGGTTCCATACAAATCCCTGGAACATGATCTTGTTTTCGAAGTGGGCCAAGAGAGCACCGAGGGCCTTCGGTGTGAGCTGGTCTCCCACAATGATGCTGGAAGGACGGTTTCCTTCGAAATATTTGTTGCGGTTCTCGTCGTCTTTTCCGCAGGCGAAAGCCATGATCTGTGCCACCACATTGGCGCAGAGCTTCTTCTGGCTGGTGCTTCCTTCGATCACCACATCATTTCCGATCTGGCTGTCTTTGTAGCCGATAAACTGGATGGGAACGATGTTGGTTCCCTGATGAAGCAGCTGGTAGAAGGAATGCTGACCGTTGGTTCCGGGCTCACCGAAGATGATGGGGCCGGTGGAGTAGGAAACCGGTTCGAAGAAGCGGTTGACGGACTTACCGTTGGATTCCATGTCGCACTGCTGCAGGTGGGCCGGGAAACGGGAGAGGGCCTGGGAATAAGGAAGAACGGCAGTGGTATTGTACCCCTGTACATTTACTTCGTAAACACCGATCAGGGCGTCCAGAAGATCCGGATTCTTCATGATATCTTCGTTCAATGCCAGGGCATCTTCCTCTGCGGCTCCCTCCAGGATCTGGGCGTATACTTCCGGTCCGAAGGCCAGGGAAAGAACGACGCCGCCTACCGCGGAGGAGGAGGAGTAACGTCCGCCGATGTAGTCATCCATAAAGATGGCTTCCAGATAGTCGGAACTCTTTGCCAGCGGGGAGGTCTCGCTTGTGACGGCCAGCATATGTCTGGAGGGATCCAGGCCGGCTTTCGTCAACGCGTCTTTTACGAATGCTTCGTTGGTGAGAGTCTCCAGGGTGGTGCCGGATTTGGAAACCACGATGAACAGGGAGTGGGCAACGTCGGTTTCTGCCAGGATGGCGGAAGCGTCATCGGGGTCCACGTTGCTGATGAATTTGGCTTCCATCTTCAGGGTACCGTTGGTTTTTGCCCAGTTCTCCAGGGCGATATACAGAGCACGGGGGCCTAAGTCACTGCCGCCGATACCGATCTGCACTACCGTGGTAAAGGGCTCGCCGGCTGCGTTTGTGATCTCACCGGCATGTACTTTGTTTGCGAAATCGGCAGCTTTCTTATGCTGGGACAGATAGAATTCACCCTTGTCCACACCATCCACCACAACGGGATCCAGCTGCTGTCTGCGGGCCAGCTGATGGAGTACCAGGCGGCTTTCACCGGTGTTGATCACGGCCCCGTTCAGCAATTCTTTGTATTTGTCGATGAGCTCGTCCTCTTTTGCCAGTTCGGCCAGTGCTTCGAGAACCGTATCATCCACTTCCTTGGAAGCGAAATTGAATGCCTGTCCGCCTGCCATGGGCACACTGTACTTTGCGACACGCTCTGCCCCGTTTTCGCCGGACATGGCCTCCTTGAGATTCACCCGGCCTTTCAATGCCGTCAGCTTCTCATATGATTTAAGTGTATCCAGATTATTCCATGATGCCATATTTGTGTCCTCCTGATAAGCACGGTTATAGAAAATGATATTAATGATAATCCTATCATATCATAAATCAGACCTTTTATCTTCAGTTTTTGAAAAAAGTTACCTCTGTATAGAATTTACAGAAAATTCTGAAAATATTAATATAATATATTAATTTTCGAAAATATGCTTGACAAACCAGACAGATACGATTACAATAAAATTACCAATAAAGAGAAGAGAAATAATTAAGTGTTCATTCAGTTATTCTCAGAAATCTCTTTAGAGTTCATATAGATGTTGCTTTTGTTTAAGGATTTGATCTTTAAGAAGGTGATGTGATATGAAAGGCAGAGGTCCATAGCAGTATGAACAAATCCGCAGAAAGAGAGGTTATACAGTGAAACTTCTGGAATATTAAGAAGGGATAACCGTTTCAGACCTGAAAGAGTCGCCGGGACGGATCAGCGGGAGGCTTGGAATCCGTTGGGAGATGAGTGAAGGAGAGATCGTTATCCCGAAAAAACAGACAAAAAAATCTATGAAAGAGAAGGTGCCGGTTAATGAAATTGAAAGAAATTCATTAATGGGGTCATTCGATAGAAAAAGCGAGATCGAATGACCCCAATTTTTTTTGCCATTTTTCACATTTGTGTTATAATCGTATCTGATGTGGACTGCTTAGCAGAATGGAACGGTAGAAGGATAACGACTGATGAATGAGAATGTTGAGAACGTAAAGATAAAGGTCCTTGACCATTCGACAAAAGTGAAGAACGGTGTCATGAGAGTGGGTTTCGCGGCCATCGCCATCATGGTGGAGATCGCATGGCTGGTGGCGGTCTTTGTCCTGCTCACGGAGTATTATCTCTTGGTTTCGGCGGGAACGAAGGTTTTCGCGGTGATCCTGGTCCTGGCCCTCTATTCGACGAACAAGAATTCCGCCATCAAGTTCACCTGGATCATGCTCATCCTTCTGTCACCTATCTTCGGGATCGTCCTCTACCTCCTCGTAGGGCTCTCCGGAACCACAAAGAGGATGAAAAACAGATTCTACGTTACCCACAAGGAACTTCTCCCGGAGATCAGTCCTTTCGATACCCGGTCCGTGCTGCCGGACCAGGAGATCTTCGCTGCTCCGGTCCCCCGGAACGAGATCTACGGATCCGTGAATTCCGTGGATGAGATCTCCGCCTCCGTCGATCCCTATATAGAACTGGCTCATAAGGATAAGGCCCTGTTCAATATCTCCAGATATATTACCAGACAGAGCAATTACCCTCTTTACCGTGTGGATGAGCTGGAATTCTACCCGGATTCCCTTAAAGCCCTCCAGGCCCTGAAAGAGGGACTGAAAACAGCGGAACACTTCATTTTTATGGAGTATCATGCCATCGACAATAAAGTCCACTGGAATGAGATCCAGGATATCCTGGCTGAAAAAGCGGCTCAGGGAGTGGAAGTCCGGGTGATCTACGACGATATGGGCAGCTTCGGTTTCATCAACACGGATTTTGTCCATACACTTGCTTCCCTGGGGATCAAATGCTGGGTATTCAATCCCATGATCCCTTTTATCAACATGTTCCTCAATAACCGTGACCACCGTAAGATCACGGTGATCGACGGGAAGATCGCCTTCTCGGGAGGCTATAATCTGGTGGATTATTATTTTGATACCACGAAGAAATACGGGCACTGGAAGGACAGCGGTATCCGGCTCACCGGGGAAGCGGTCAACAGTATGACCTACACTTTCCTGGAAATGTGGAACAGTATCCGTAAGAACGACAAAAAGGACAAGGATGTCCGGAAGTATTTCGTTCCCTATGACAATAAAGCGGGGGAGGGATCCCGGGCAGACCGGGGATACATCCAGCCTTATGCGGACAGTCCCCTGTTTTCCGAGCCTCTGGCGGAAAATGTCTATATTTCCATCATTGATCAGGCAAAGGACTACATTTACCTGAGCACGCCTTATCTGATCATCACCGATGAGATGAAAAGAGCCCTGACCATGGCGGCAAAGCGCGGGGTTGACGTCCGTATCGTCACCCCCGGGATACCGGACAAGAAACTGGTTTACCGGGTCACCAGGTCCTACTACGGGGCCCTTGTGAAAAGCGGTGTCCGGATCTTCGAATATACCCCGGGTTTTTACCATGGCAAACAGTGTGTCTCAGATGACAAGACAGGGGTCTGCGGTACCATCAATTTTGATTACCGAAGTCTCTACCATCATTTTGAGAACGCATGTATCCTGTACGAATGCCCGGTGGTGATGGAAATCAAGAAGGATTTTGAAGACACCTTTACGGAATGCCGTGAGGTTACTCTTGAACAGATCAGGAAGAGGTCCGTCGTCATGCGGCTTGTCGACAACGTATTAAGGCTTTTTGCCCCCATGATGTGAACACAGACCCGGAGTTGGGGTATCTTTCCCGCAGGGTGCGTGTTCCGGAAGAGATGATTTATGCAGAAGATTTCAATTGTGGTTTCCGTCTATAATGAGGAAAAAGTATTAAATAAATTTTATCAGGCTTTCGAAGAAATCAAGAAGGATCTGACCTGGGATTATGAGCTGATCTTTGTGGATGACGGGAGCAGCGATGCCAGCAGCAGCATGATCAGGGAGTTTGCCTCCCGGGATCCTAAGGTGAGGCTGATCAGGCTGTCACGGAATTTCGGCCATGAGGCGGCCATGATCGCCGGCATCGATCGTGCCCGGGGAGACGCGGTGATCTGCATGGATGCAGACCTGCAGCATCCCCTGGAATGTATCCCTGAGATCCTTCTGAAACTGGAGGAGGGTTATGAAGTGGTCAATATGGTACGGACCTCCAACAGGTCGGTGGGCGTCTTTAAGAACCTCTTCTCCCGGATCTTTTACAAGCTGCTCAACCGCATGCAGGACCAGGTATCCTTCGAGGAAAACGCGTCGGATTATTTTGCCGTAAGCCGGCGTGTGGCCGATATCCTCAAGACCCATTACCGGGAGAGGGTCCGTTTTTTGAGGGGATATGTCCAGTCTGTCGGTTTCCGGAAGACCACCATACGCTATGAGGCCGGAAACAGGGCCGGCGGCAACACCCATTACCGGTTCAGAAAGCTGGTCAGCTTTTCCATCGATACCATCATGTCTTTCTCGGATATGCCCCTGAAACTCGGTATCTATGCGGGACTGGCCTGTTCTCTCCTGGGGCTGATCGTACTGATCTATACACTGTGTACTTTCCGGGATGCTCCCAGCGGATATGCGACCATCGTAATCCTTATCTGCTTCCTTTTCGCCATCCTGTTTGTGATCATAGGGGTGATCGGAGAATATATCTCGGTACTCTTCGCGGAACTCAAGGACCGCCCCATCTATCTTGTGGAAGAAGAGATGAATTTCCCTGATGGTCCAGGAGAAAAAGATGACCTGACAGTCGGCTGAGGCCGACTGTTTTTTTTTGTGCATGCATTCCACCCAAAAAGCGCGATATTTACATTATCTTGCGTTTTAGAACCATTTTCATGGGAAGTTTTTTCTGATAGGATAATAATTAAATAAACGATGAATGGTGACTGGACCAGGAGGCCTGGCGATGACGAAAAAACAGAGTGGGATCAAGAAAAAAGAGGCAGATAAAAACAGAATACAGTATCTGATCGAATCGTCCCTGATCGATGTCCTTATGCTCACTCCCAAGCCGGGACTGATGGATGATTACAAAAGCTCCGGTCCCGACGGTTCTTCCATGAAGGATTACCTGTCCGGGATCAGGCTGATCGCCCCATGTCTTACGGAGCTCTTCTTCAAAGGGTATTCCTGGACTGAGGAACCGGAGGCCATGTACCCGGAACTACATCAGCTTGCCCTGAAAGCTGCAGAGGAGATTATCGGGGCCAACGAGGGGAAGAACATCCGGAGGGGAACAGTCTTTACCATGGGGATCATCTGCGCGGCGGCAGGATATGATCTGGCTATGAGGGGAGAGAATCACGTCAAATCCATTCTCAGTCTGGCCAGAAGGATCACGGAGAAGCCTATGGAAGACTACTACCATGAGATTGAGACCGAGAGACCCAGAACCTATGGGGAGATGGTATATCACAAGTACGGGATCGGCGGCATCAGGACCGAGGCAGCGGCAGGTTTTCCCATCATCCGTAAGGTTTCCTATCCGGCCATGGCGGAATACCGCAGGAAGTATCCGGATCCGGAGCAGAACAGCGCCATTCTGATCAATGTCCTTTTGCATATCATGACCGCTTTGGAGGACTCTGATGTGATCAGTCAGAGCGACCCGGGAGGACTTCACTGGGTCCAGAACAGGGCCCGCTATATCCTGGCCCTGGGAGGAGCTTTTACCCGGGAGGGGATGGACGAGTTATGGGACTGGGATGAGGATTGTGCCAACATCCATATCAGCCCTGTCGGGTCAGTGGATGTACTGACTGCCACCCTGTTCCTGTGGCGCCTTACCGGAAGGATTTTTGAATTATAAATTTGAGGATCAGTCAGAGAATCAGATCAGACCGGCTTTCATGCCGGTCTTTTTTCTATTATCAGACATCAGTTGACATAGTTTTCAAAACGATATAATATGTTTATATAAAATAGAACTATTTGGGAGGACTGGATTTATGTTCCGGATCATTGTGGACTCCGCAGCAAATATTCCTGCGGTTTTGGTAGAGAAATACGATATACAGGTCGTCTCCTTTATGAATAAGGTGGATGGAAAGCTTATGCCCGGGTTCGAACCCGGACTGACCCTCGAGGAGGAGCGCGAAAAAGGCAAGATCTATTATGATGCTATCCGCCAGGGGACGGAGGTCAGGACTTCCCTGATCAACTCGGCGGAATTCCGTGACTATTTTCTTCCGGTTCTGGAAGAAGGGGAAGATATCCTCTATATCTCTCTGAGCAGTCATATCAGCGGGACATTCCAGGCGGCCAAAATCGCGGCGGACGATCTGAATGAGGAATATCCTGACCGGAGGATCGAGCTGGTGGATTCCATGAACGCTTCCCTGGGCCAGGGGCTTCTTGCCATCTATGGCTCCGAGATGCGGGCCGAAGGCAGGGATGTGGAAGAGACCGGACAGGCCCTGAGGGAGATGGTTCCCAGGATGAACGGGGTATTCACTGTGGAGGACCTCAAATACCTGGCTGTCTCCGGAAGGATCAGCAACGCCAAGGCCGTGGTGGGAAATGTACTGAACATCAAACCTCTGCTTAAGGGGAACAGGGACGGCTATATCGTCCAGTTCCGAAAATGCCGGGGAAGGAAAAAATCCCTGAAGGATCTCATTGATCTGGTCTG
>CAJGDH010000048.1 GCA_904502145.1 uncultured Eubacterium sp. | reverse complement strand
GGTTCCATGATGGGTTCCGGCGGTTTGATCGTTATGGATGAAGATAACTGTATGGTTGATATCGCAAAATTCTTCCTTGAGTTCACAGTGGATGAATCCTGCGGTAAATGTACACCATGCCGTATCGGAACAAAACGTATGTATGAGATCCTTGACAAGATCACCAAAGGACAGGGTACCCTTGAGGACCTGGATAAACTGGAGGAGCTTGCGAACTACATCAAAGCCAACTCTCTCTGCGGTCTCGGCCAGACGGCCCCCAACCCCGTACTGTCCACACTGAGATATTTCAAGGATGAGTATATCGCACACGTAGTTGAGAAGAGATGTCCTGCGGGGGTATGCAAGAGCCTGCTTTCCTTCACCATCGATCCCGACAAGTGTAGAGGCTGTACGCTCTGCTCGAGAAAATGCCCTGTTAACGCTATCTCCGGTGCTGTAAAAGAACCTCATGTAATAGACCAGAGCAAGTGTATCAAGTGCGGAACATGCATAGATTTATGTAAGTTCGGAGCTATCTCGAAGAAATAGAGGGGTGTGTAGATATGGAAATGATCAAAGTTAAAATTAACGGAATAGAAGTTGAAGTAGAAAAGAATACCACTATTCTTGACGCTGCAAGAAAAGCCGGTATCCGTATTCCCACGCTCTGCTATCTTCGCGATATCAATGCCATCGGTGCATGCCGTATCTGTCTGGTGGAAGTAAAGGGAGCCAGAGGACTGTGCGCAGCCTGCGTATATCCTCTCGACCGCGACGGCACGGAAGTTTTCACCAACACTCCCGCCATCCGGAAATACAGAAAGATGACCCTGGAACTGATCCTGTCAAACCACCGTATGGAATGTCTCTCCTGCGTACGTTCGGATGACTGCGAGCTCAGAGAACTCTGTGCGGAGTACGGCGTAGATCAGAACAGGTTCATCCCCGCCGAGCCCATGAAGCCGGATATCGACGAAGCAGTGCATCTTGTGAGGGATAATTCAAAATGTATCCTCTGCCGCCGCTGCGTGGCAGTCTGTAAAGAGAACCAGTTCACAGGCGTAATCGGCGCAAACAACCGTGGTTACGCCACACATATCGGAAGTCCCTTCGATGAGCCTTTAACCAACACTTCCTGCGTAAACTGCGGCCAGTGTACCGCAGTCTGCCCGACAGGCGCACTTACCGAGAAAGATGATACCGATAAGGTATGGGCTGCCATCGCCGATCCCGAAAAACATGTTGTGGTCGCACCTGCTCCTTCCGTACGTGTACAGCTGGGTGAATATTTCAATATGCCCATCGGCACAAATGTGGAAGGAAAGATGATCGCAGCCATCAGGAGACTTGGCGTGGACAAGGTCTTCGACGTGGACAACGCGGCAGATTTCACCATCATGGAAGAAGGAACAGAGCTTCTTGAAAGACTCCAGAACGGCGGGACTCTTCCCCTGATCACATCCTGTTCACCGGGATGGATCAAGTTCTGCGAACATTATTATCCGGAATTCATTCCGAACCTGTCCTCCTGTAAATCTCCGCAGCAGATGTACGGGGCTCTTGTAAAGACCTATTACGCTCAGAAGGCCGGCATCGATCCCAAGGATATCTTTGTCGTATCCATCATGCCCTGTACAGCCAAGAAATTTGAGATCGGAAGAGATAACCAGGCAGGATCCGGCTATCCGGATATTGACTGCTCCCTCACTACCCGTGAGCTTGCGAGAATGATCAAACGTGCAGGCATCGTCTTCGAGGATCTTCCGGATGAAGAGTGCGATCCCGCTCTCGGTATCGCATCCGGCGCCGGACATATCTTCGGTGCAACAGGCGGTGTTATGGAAGCTGCCCTCCGTACGGTTGCTGAGATCGTTACAGGCAAATCCCTTGATAATCCGGAATTCCACGAAGTACGTGGCGTAGAGGCCATCAAGGAAGCTGAATATGATCTTGCCGGAACCAAGGTAAGAGTAGCGGTAACCAGCGGCCTTTCCAATGCGGCCAAGCTTCTTGACCGTGTGAAGAACGGGGAAGCTGATTATCAGTTCATCGAGATCATGGCATGTCCGGGCGGCTGTGTAAACGGCGGCGGCCAGCCGCATCAGCCGGGTTCCGTAAGGAACTTCATGGATGTCAGAGCTGTCCGTGCATCAGGCCTGTATTCTGAGGATGAAGCCATGACCTTGAGAAAGAGCCATGAGAATCCGGAAGTCAAACAGGTATATGAAGAGTTCCTGGAGAAACCGGGAAGCCACAAGTCCCATGAACTGCTCCATACAAGTTATGTGGAGAGAGGTCTGTAAGACCGGCCCCGGGACCAGTCAGGCTGTTTCCTGAATAAAAAATCGGGCTGTCGTTTTTAAAACGACAGCCCTTTTTTTATGTACAGATATTTTTATGTTCAGATATTTGCATACAGTCCCGGAAAACCGGGGAATTCCTATTCCGTTTCCGCTGCTGTTGCTTCAGCCTCCTGCTTTTGACCCGGTTTAAGGGGGATCTGGACCAGGATGATGGCGATAAACATCACGATACATCCCGTCAGCTCCCGGATGCTCATCCGCTCATGGATCAGGACAGCACCGGCGATCACGGCGAACACAGCCTCAAGGCTCATAAGCAGGGAGGCGATGGTGGGGTCGGTGTATCTCTGGGCAACCATCTGCAGGGTATACCCGATGCCCCCGGACGCGATCCCGCAGTAAAGGATGGGAATTGCAGCGGAGACGATCTTCTCCCAGCTCGGTTCCTCCAGGACCGCTGCCAGGGCGGCAGAGATCACCGTGGCGGTGAGAAACTGGATGGCCGAGATCTGAATCGGGTTGCCCAGCTGGGTAAAATGATCACAGCTTAGGATGTGCCCGCTGAACAAAAAGGCACAGATACAGACCAGGGTGTCTCCCCTGGTCAGGGAAAATCCCTCCGTGACACAGAGCAGATACATCCCGAATACCCCGATCAGGACAGCCAGCCACACCAGCCAGGTATTTTTCTTTTTAAACAGGACGAAATTGATGACGGGAACCAGCAGCATATACATGGCAGTGATGAAACCTGCCTTGCCGGCGGGAGTATAGACTACTCCCATCTGCTGAAAGATACTGGCCAGAGCCAGGAAGGTCCCGCAGCATATTCCTCCGATGACGGTGTTCCTGCGGAGGGCAGCTTCCTTCTTCTGCTTTCCGGCAGAAACCAGGGCCACCGCTCCCACCGCCAGGGCGGCAAGTGCCATCCTGGACGCATTGAAGGTGAGGGGTTCGATCTTTTCCATGCCCACTCGCTGAGCCACAAAGGCCGTCCCCCAGATCATGGCCGTCAATGTCAGGAGCAGATTGCCGATCATTCTTTTACTCATAATTATCTGTTATCTCTTATCTGACTACATGCACTTTAAGCATATTGGTGGTTCCGGATCTTCCGATGGGAACACCCGCGGTGATCACCGTGACATCCCCCTCTTCCAGGTAGCCATGGGCCTTGGCCGCGGCGATCGCCCGGTCGATCAGGACAAACACTTCCCACTCCTCCCCGAGAAGCAGAGGTTTCACTCCCCAGCTCAGGTTCAGCTGGCGGCAGACCTTCTTATCGATGGCACAACCGATGATCAGGCATCCCGGACGGTACCTGGAGATCATCCTTGCGGAAAAACCGGACTGGGTTACCGCAACGATTGCCTTGGTGTTCAGGTCATAAGCCGTGGAACAGGTGGAATGGCAGATGGCATCCGTGATCCCCGGATTGGAATAAGGAGACAGGGTATGGAATCTGGACTTGTAATCAATAGCCTTTTCCGCCCTCTCCGCGATCTTTGACATAGTCTTTAATGCCTGGAGGGGATAGAGTCCGCTGGCTGTCTCCCCGGAAAGCATCAGGGCACTGGTCCCGTCATATACCGCGTTGGCCACGTCCGTGGTCTCCGCTCTGGTGGGACGGGGATTCTTCATCATGGAATCCAGCATCTGGGTGGCAGTGATAACGATCTTTCCTGCCTCAAATACCTTGCGGATGATCTCTTTCTGGATAACAGGCACATCCTCCTCCGGGATCTCCACACCCATATCTCCTCTGGCGATCATGATCCCGTCCACCACATCGATGATGGCATCAATATTTGCCACGCCCTGATTATTCTCTATCTTGGCGATGATCTTGATATCCTCCCCGCCTCCGTCTGCCAGAAGCTGGCGAAGCTCCAGGATATCTTCGGCTGTCCTGGTAAAGGAAGCCGCGATAAAATCCACATCCTGCTCAATACCAAACAGGATATCCGAACGGTCTTTCTCACTCAGGTAGGGGATCTTCAGCTCGATCCCGGGTACATTTACCCCTTTCCGGTTGGAGATTGCTCCACTGTTCAGAACCTTGCAGCGGATGTCCTCCCCTTTCACGGCAATGACTTCCATACCGATCAGGCCGTCATCGATGAGGATGGTCGTTCCCTCTTCGACTTCTCTGGGAAGATTTTCGTAAGTGATGCTGACGATCTCTTCCGTCCCTTCGATCTGGCGGGTGGTCAGAGTAAACTCCTGCCCCTCCTCAACCGTGATCCTTTCCTTCTCAAATGTCCCTACACGGATCTCCGGACCTTTTGTGTCCAGAAGTGCCGCCACCGGAATTCCCAGTTTCTCACGAAGTTCTTTCAGCTTATCCATACGGACCTTCTGTTCTTCGTGCGTACCGTGGGAGAAATTGAATCTGGCCACGTCCATCCCGTTAAGGATGAGCTGTTCCATCACATCTCCCTTGTCTGTTGCCGGTCCCATCGTACAGATAATTTTCGTTTTACGCATTGTTCTTCTCCTTAAACGTAGCTTGTGTATGATGTTCGGTTGCAAAAATCAGTTTAAAGTCCTCATAATCCTGGATTGAGGGACACCACCAAACTAATATAGATTCATTATAATCTCCCGGGAAAAAAGACTCAAGCCTTTCTCCTCCTGTTCGGACAGGTTTTGCGCCGCCTATGAAGCCCCGGCTTCCCCGGATCTCCTCTTCCCGGTCCGCAGGATGACCGCCGTCAGCAGAATCCCTGCGAGCACCCCGGCGCTGTCGATCAGAACGTCACTGACCTGACCGCTCCTTCCCGGCACAAAAAGCTGGTGGAATTCATCGGTGGCGGCATAAAATGTTCCGGCAAGCCATACGGCTGCATACCGGATCATGCTTTCTGTCTCTCTTCTTTCCTTCAGCCACTCTCTCACATACAGGAACATACTGATCCCAAGCAGGGCATATTCCGTAAAATGTGCTCCTTTGCGGATGAAAACGGAAAACTCCGCGAGTCCTTTCCCGAAGATCTGTGCCAGAAAAGCGGCGATCATACCGCTTTCCCTGCCGGACAGGTCCCCCGGAAGGGCTGACTGGATGAAGATAAAAAGCATGATAAGTATGGTGATCAGGGCATAACGCCTTTTTTTGTTTTTCTCAACCATGTATTTTAACAATCTCTTTCCGGGATCTCGAAGATCACATGCCCGCAGGCATTGATGATCCTGGTCCCGTGATAATCCGAAATGCGGGGGATGCGGTAACTGTAGTTGCTGTGTACATGACCGTGGACCATGAACCCCGGATGATACCTGTCCATCAGTTCGGGAAAGCAGGCAAATCCTTTGTGGACCGGGGTATCCAGATCCCCCAGGCCCCTGGCTGCCGCGTGGGTGACAAGCACATCAAAAGGAGGCTTGTTCCTGTCGGAAGATCTCCATCTGCCCAGGAAGATCTTTCGGTTTATCCTGGAGATCCGCCGTTTCATCTGCTTCTCCGTATACATATTTATCCCGTCGGGCCGGTAGCGGCAGGATCCCCCCAGCCCCAGAAAGCGGACACCCTGATATTCATAGATCCGGTCTTCTATGCAGATACACCCGGCAGGCGGTTCCTTACTGTATATGTCATCATGGTTCCCGCGGACGTAGATCAGGGGACAGCGGGCCATGGTCACCAGGAACTCCAGGTATCCCCGGGGCAGGTCTCCACAGCTGATGATGAGGTCAATATCCCTCAGTATCCCTTCTCTGTAATGATCATAGTAGGACTTTGCGATCTCGTCCGCCACAGCTAAAATCTTCATGAAACAAACTCTCCGGATCCGATGAAATCTTGCTTTCCAATGTCTCTATTATACTATAGCCAAAAACAGAATCCTAGGAGAAAAAGCAACATTTTCAGTTTACAAAATATCCATACAGGTGCTACTATAGATGAGCAGCCCTGTAAAGAACCCATGAATCTGACGATACAGACTATGCATTTTTAGCAAGGAGGAGACAAATGACGGAGCAGATGAGTCTTCTGGGCGAAAAACCGGATATCGAAATTATTGAATCTGAAGTGGCAATGGATGAATACCTGGAAACCTGCGTGGACGTTCCCCAGTTTCTGGAATACTGTAAGCAGTGTACAAACTATAACCACATATGGTCCTGCCCTCCCTTCTCTTTTGACCCTGTGGAATACATGAAGGGTTACGGAAGGATCCTTTTTGTGGGATACAAGATTATTATTCCCGAAGAAAAACGTCAGAAAACCTACACGAAAAAAGAGCAGGAAGTTTTGATGAAAGAACTTCTTTCCGGTCCCAAAAAGGCACTGGATGCGGATATGCTGGAACGGGAGAGAAATCATCCCGGCAGCAAAGCTTTGAGCGGCGGATCCTGCCTGTCCTGTGATCCGGGAAAGTGCGCAAAACTCGAGGGTAAACCCTGCCGCTATCCGGAGAAGATGCGTTACTCCGTGGAGGCGCTGGGAGGAAATGTAGGTCTCACTGTCACGAAATACCTCCATCAGAATCTGGAGTGGATCGAAGAAGGGCATCTGCCGGGACATTTCCTTCTGCTGGGCGGCCTTATGCTCCCATAGGAGAGGATTCCGGCAAATAAAGCAACCTGAAAGGATAACTCATGGCACAGAACAGATATAGGGATGTGGACATCCTGAAAAGCATCGGTATATTTCTTATGGTTTTTAACCATGTGGGCTTTGGAGACAACTGGCATCAGTATATTCAGAGTTTTCACATGCCCCTCTTTTTTATTGCCTCAGGATATCTGTGGCGATGGAAAGATGAGGCATTCCTTGAAAAAGAAAAAAGGAAGGCAAAGGGCCTCCTGGTACCCTATGTGGTATTCGGGCTCCTGTTGACGGTGATCTGGACCTTGCTTCGCCTCGACCGGGGAAGAGAATTTCTCGTTGACGGGTGGCTCGCCTATCTTCTCTATCCCACAAGAGCGATCCGTTTCGGAGGACCCCTGTGGTTTCTTCCGGCCATGTTTTTCGCGGATATGATCTATTCCTTTCTCCGGCTGAAGATCCGTGACGACCGGATACGCCTGGCCCTGATCCTGCTGATCGCCCTGGCGGGCTGTATCTTCTCCAGGCCTCCTGAAGGGCCCGAACTGGTCTACGCCATTGAGCCGGCGCTGGTAGCGGTCCTCTTTATGTATTTCGGAGAGCTGATCAGGAAACATGATCAGATCCTGCATCTTCCGCTGCCCGTGACCATCCTTCTCTTTGTGGTTGCATGGAAGCTTTCCTTTGTGAATCCCACCATAGATATGAGGACCTCCAGATATTGTATCGTTCCCCTCTTTTTCTTAAACGGCCTGGTGGAGACCCTGGCCTGGTGGAACCTTTCCGTCCGGATCGCCGACCTCCCCATGAGCCGGAGGATGGACCGGCTGGTAACCTATCTGTCGAGAAACAGTATCCTTTATCTCCTTTTGAACCGGGCATATATCACCTTCTATGAATTCCTGGTCAGAAGGCATCTGAGCATTACGGCGGAGGATATGATCCCCCTTCCCTACAGGGTGCTGATCTTTATCCTGGTGATCCTGACCTGTGCCCTCACAGCAGAGATCCTGCCAAGAACGCCGCTTTCCTGGACCATCGGGAAGAAGCGGCAGCCGTTAAAAAAGACAGCCGAAGCATAAGATCGGCTGTCTTTTTTTGATGCGATTTATTAAATTGTTCAGCTGTTTTTTCGCGTTTACTTTACGGTGATCCTGACCCCTTTACCCACACCATTTTGCAGATAGGCATAGATTGTGCAGGTTCCCTTGCCGACTGCCTTGATGACTCCCTTCGCGGAGACGGAAGCAACCTTTTTATTGGAACTGAAATAGCGGGTTTTCAGGATAGATTTAACTTTGACTTTCTTTGATGCCCTCACCGGCGTCGCTTTGATCCGGCTTTTTTTCCCTTTTTTCAGGGTCAGCTTTTTCACGGCTTTATATTTGCCGTCCTTTTTCAGCTTAACCTTGACCGACTTATAATTGCCGGCTTTTTTGCTGCCTTTGACCGTCACATGGATGATGGAGGAAGTAGTCACCACCTTCTTGTTCCGGTCGAGGGCAAGGACAATGAATTTATAGTATTTGCCTTTCTTAAGCTTTTTTCCGATCTTTTTGACAGAATAGGAAGTCTTTTTGGTCTCCGCCAGCTTTTTCATGGCGTTCTTCTTGCCGCTGAGGTTTCCGTAAACAACATATTTTACGGCTTTTCCGTTCTTCTTCCAGTCCAGTCTGACCGATGTCTTTGTCTGTTTGGATGACTTCAGCTTAAGGGGAGCATATTCTGCTCCTGCGGGGTCCTTGTCCGACTTCATCTTCGTCAGCTTTTTGTCCGCGTCGGCAGCGGAAGTTCCCTGATCGGGAACCTTTGACTCCTCCTCTTTACCGGAATCCGGGGCGGGGGCTGCCGCTTCAAAGTAGAAGCTGCCGCCTACATAATCTCCTTCTTTTTCATAATAGAAGCTTACGGGTTCCCCGTTCACTGTCACTGTACCGTCGAAATCAAGAGTACCCCATTCATCTTCCGCCAGGCGGAACCGCGCATCTTTCTTGGCACAGATCTGGAAACTTAACGATAATTCTCCGGACGGAATCACATCGGTAATCGTCTCATAGATGCTTTCATCCGTAAGATGGAACTCCTCAACTCTATAGAGGGCATCCTTCGGTACTTTCGGTTCTTCCCAGGTCTTCTGCCCGGCTTTCGGAATCGGGAAATTGATCTCCACATGATCGATCTCCCTATACCAGCGTCCGCTGAGCAGCAGATCACCGTCAACCGTGATCTCGTCCCAGTAGTTGCCTTTTTCATCCACCCAGTCGGAGAGGATGTACTCTCCCGAGTCTTCAACCACCGGTTTCGGAAGGTATTTCAGCCTCTCACCGGCGGGAACCGTGATGGGCTCCGGTGCGGTGCCATGATCATCCACATAGAAGGAGATCGTGTATTCCCCGGGATTCCCGATATTGTATTTCCATGTGGCCTGAACCGTGGTCACACCTTCATTAGTGACGATATCCGGCGCCTTGACAGGCTCCCGGCCGTTGATGGTCAGCTTCAGATCCGCCGGAACGGTGTGTCCGATTATCTCGAATTCCACATTCAGATAATACTCTTTATTTCTCCGAAGTCCTTTATCCTTTGTATCCCATGCGGCCGATACACCAAGCCAGTAATAACCCAGATCATCGGCTGCCTTCACCAGTTTCCCCGGTGTATTTGTCACCAGATCTCCGGCCGCAGGTTCCGGGATCTCCAGGTTCAGCTCATCCATCTCCGGAGCCGGTGCCAGGAGCTTCATCCTGGCCAGCAAGGTATCAAACTGGTGGGATATGGTGAACTGCTGGGAATCCACGGCAAGAGACATCAGCTTATTAAGATAAAGTATGATATTTTCCAGGGGGATCTCCTCGTCGGTGATCTCATAGCCTGCTTCAGCGACGGCCTCTTTATCCACGATGGCCGGTGCCGCAAGCTTCAGAATCACATATAGATCCTCCTTGTCCAGAGGAACATTGCCCTCCTCCTCATCCAGGGAATCCAGGATATCATACAGCCGTACAGCGGAATCCCAGTAATAGGCTTCCGGTTTACAGGTTGAAGCAAGTTCCCCGCTCTCCACCATATAACCTCTTATCAGCGGTTCCAGCGCGGAAAAGGCTTCCGTCAGATGTTCGGCGAGCTCGCCTGTATTGATTCCTTCCTCTCCGAAAAGCATTCCCATCAGATTCCGGAATGATCTCTGATAATTGTATTTTACCGATCTTTCTTCGCCCTCCGTGGAACTTCCGGGAAGGGAAGTAAAGGTATCTGTCCTGTTCTCCGAATACCCTTCCCTGGTTTCGATCCGCTCTGTCAGTTTTCCAACAACCTCATCGGGCTTTATCTTCTCCAGGACGTCGGAATCGGTGATCTCCAGACTGCTGCCCATGGAAGCCAGCATTTCATTGACCGCTTCGTCAGTGATTCCTTTTTCCTCAAGTGCAGCCAGAAGATCATGAGTCTCCCCGTATCTTACCATTCCCCAGGGAGGAATCATGGCCACCAGGTCATCGCCGCACAGATAATTGTGGAAAGACCGGTAGTAATCCCTGGTCTTCTCCACGGATCCGGCATCGACGACAGCCGGGGCCTCAAAGGTATAGCAGAAGACATCCAGGGGGGAGTCCGCATAATTCTGGATTCTTGCTGCGGGAACAT
>CAJGDH010000047.1 GCA_904502145.1 uncultured Eubacterium sp. | reverse complement strand
TTCTTACCAAGGACTTTATAAGTGCTTCCATTTACTTTGTGACTGGTACCCACTGATGTAGAAACTTTGTTTGTAGAATCTTTGTCCGCATTATCTACGATAATCTGACAGCTGGTTTCCAGTATCACGGATTGTCTCGATTTTAAGGTCATGTAGGGAAGCAGGTTCTGCATTGGAATCAAAGTATTTAAAACATTCGGGACCTCGATATCCATGGTTCCACTACATTCATAACTTGGTCGGGGCTGGAATTCATCATGTTTATCTCATCCTGACCGCCCTCTATATGTATCCTGACCGTCGGAAGAGACTGCTGAATCTCCTCAGCCCTCACTGCTCCGGCGGGGAATCTGCCGGGACCCGTTATGAACATGATCGACATTAATAGTATCATTAAAGAACACAGGATTCCCCTCTTCATTCCGCTTCCAGCCAAGGATATTTGTTTTTTTTCACGTGGATCTCCTTTTTATCTGCATTTTTTCGTTTTAATCTTTGAGTATGGTCCGTAAACTTTCTTCCCCTGAATCCTTGTGAATGCACGTACTTTAAACTGGTACCTTCTTCCTTTTTTCAGCTTTTTACTGACAACTCTCACGGTTTTTGTGGTTTTCAGAGTTTTCCATTTTTTCGAATTCTTCAGTTTATAGGAAACCTGATATCCTGAAACTTTGGCTGTCTTTTTCCACTTGATCACAGCTTTTCGTTTCTTAAAGGTGATTTTCAGCCCGGATACTTTCGATTTTTTGGCGGTTACGATCTTATCGATCACAGCTTTAGCCTTTTTCAAAGCAGCATCAACCGCTGTCTTATTCTTCGCTGAGCCGGTATCAATTACGTAATCCAGTATGAATCCGATGGTCAGATCATTTGTAATGTACTTACGGTTGGCTTTCATGTAAGCCATAATCTCTTTCTGTGCTTTAATCTTGTAGTCTGTCAGTTCCTGTACTTTAGCTGATGCATCGGCAACCAGCATGGATTCAATATCCTGGATTGCTTTGACTGCGATAGCGGCTGCTTTAGAATTTACTGATTCTGCGTCGATATCTTTTTTCGCCTGTTTCACAATGGCATCCACCTGATCATGCAGATCAGCAGGTATATCGATCACTTCCAGAAATTCATCAATCTTGCCGGCTGCTATCGACCTGGCTGTGACCGGATTCAGCAGTTCTTCTGCATATGCCAGCCGCTTGGCTGTTCTGGCATAGACTTCTGTTTTTGCAGATTGGATCGCAGTAAGCAGATCCTCCGATGGTTCATCCACAAGAGTTGCTACGGACGCAAGAGCTTCATCATACCATTTACCCCATGCGGAAAGGACTTCTTTTTCCTCTGCCAAAGCATCCTGATATGTGGAGTGTCCTGCCTCCGCATAGATCAGATGGTGGTCAGTATTGACTGCTTCACAATCCATTCTCTTTATGGCGGCTTCCATAACGGCATCAAGTACATCCAGCGCAGCGTCTTCATCTTCACGAAGATCCGATATCATCAGAGCGGTGGTAAGGGTTGACATGCTGACGCTTTCCAGTTCCCTGGGACTTGCCATATAGAGGGTGTCCGAGGAGGAATGATACCCATAATCCGTAAAATGCCATGCCAGTAACGCAGGAATCTTCTTCTCCAGGAAAGCTTCGTGGTCGGAACCGCCTTCATATGGACATACCTCAACCCGAAAATCAGGATCATGACGGTCAGTCACTGTGTTGGCGACATACATATACAGATCGTTCAGATACCAGCCATCTTTGAACACTCCGTATACTCCTCCGCTTCCCCAGATAGTATGGGCGTCCGGAAGACGGACGAATGCACCCAGTTGATTCTGATAGTCTTTGTCATAATAAGGGTTACTGAGGGAGGGAATCCACTGGTCTGTATCATTCCAGGGAAGCATATCCTTGGTATAAGTATATAGTGCAGACGGATCGGGGGTTTTCTCAATCCGCATGACACCGCCTGTCTTCTCCGGATCCTCCCCGGTCATGTCCATATCCAATGCAGTGATCAGATCTTTTGTCTCCTCCGGATGACCATCCATCCAGAAATCGCCCATATTCATTTCATCTCCCCACATAAAGGTGATGGTACATTGGGGACGATCAATCTTTCCTTCATCAATCAGTTTTTTGTACCGGGTTGCCATACCAAGCAGGGATGCAACACCGGTGGCATTGTCACAGCATCCGGGCTCCTGTACATGGGCACAGATCAAAACTCTCTTCTCAGGATGCAGGCTTCCTTTTACTTCAGCGATTGCCACTGCCTGTCCCTCTCCGGGGCTGGAGGCTGTCGTGGTCATCGGATAGGTCTGGCCGATGGCTATCTGACGGGCCATAACCCTGAAGCCTTCCCTGTTTGCCTTTGCCAGAAGTTTCTTCGTATAATCACGCTGTTTGTAGCTGAACTGCCAGTTAACGATATGTATATCGTCCGGAGCATCCATCCACTCCCGGTAATTCATACCGGCACCGACAGCGTAACGGGAAGAATCATACCAAGGTTCAAGGATATTCCCCTCTCCATCCTTGGGATGAAGAAATGCCTCCAGGTCTGTCGTAGTAGCGACCCCTATTGCACCATTCTTAACAGCATAGGATACCGACTCCCAGGGTGTGGAATCCGTCAGTATGACACTTCCACGGATGCGTTCACCAGAGATTCCTTCACTGTTGGTGTTTTCAAATTCATCTACTTCTCCGACGTAAAGCAATTCTCCTTCTGAACCTTTTGCTTCCGAAGGATCTGTTCCAGCAGGATCCGTGAAATCGCTTTCCCAGGCAAGTCTTGTGCGCTTGTTAAGATCTGCCTCCTTATTAGGCTTAGCAATGGACTCCCGACGAATGTAAGTGTAATCATCCACACCTGTTCTGCTGTCACGGTCCTTATCGCTGCTCATTAGCACTTCGTGCATGGCCTCGATTTTCTCTTTGGTGCTTCCGAGAGGAGCGATCTGCTGCTCATAGTCCATGCCGAATTCTTTGGCGAAGTATTTCTGATAGGTTTCTGTCATCGGATTATATGCCCACCATGTGCCGCCAATGCCCTCTTCCAGTTCCTCTGCTTCCGGATCTTCTATGACTGTCCCGTCGTCGGATACCATTTTGATCTCAAGGCTGGAAAACTCGGGATCCCATGTGAGCCCCAGTTCTTTTTCCTCTGTTTCCTGGTATTTGATCAGCCAGGCATAATCTCCTTCGGTTGCTGAACTTTTGTCACTTGCGGGTTTGCTGCCATAGGGGGCTGTCACATCCTCATCGGTGGTCTGATAACCTGCTTTTTCCAGCTCATCCATGATGTAATCCCCGATGATATGATTCTGCCATAATCCGCCGGTGGTTCTCCAGCCCATGTATACATAGCCAAGATGATCATAGATATCAAAGCCGTTCAGTCCTTTACCGTATAAGCCGTCTCCTCCGTTAAGGCTGTCTATGATCCGGGAGACACGGGCTTCATCATCACCGGGTCTGAGAGCCATACTGTCTTCTGCAGCAGACACCGGATTGTATGTAAACAACAGGATTGCACCCAATGTTAACAACAATAACTTCATTCGGTCTTTCATCCTGACACTTCCTTTTCTGATGATTCTGATCTATTTGACAATGAAATCTTCTCTCATGGGATTGAAAATGTCCAGCAGGATTCCTTCTTCCAGACATACACAGCCATGCTCTACCCCATTTGTTTTCAACATGGCATCTCCTGCTCTTACGATATGACGTTCCCCGTAAATTTCAAATTCAAAAGCGCCGCTGACCACATAGGTGATCTGCGTGTGTGGATGATGATGCAGTTTTCCTATACTTCCTTTTTTGAAACTGTTCTCCACGGCCATGACATCCTTGGTATAAGCCATGATCCTCCGTGTTATGCCTTCATTTTCTTCACCGGGGATATCCTTATGGAATGCCCATCTTTTTTCTTCCATATCCTGCTCCTTTTTTCTTATGTTACATGTGTTTTTATGCTAAAAAACGGTAAAATACCCTCTGATAATGATCAACGATATTTTACCGCTTATTGACTGTATATTGTTATCTTGAGAAGAAACTGACCTCCGTAAATATATGCATTTATATTATAATGCACATAATTACGGAGGTCAATTAAGTTCTGCTGTTTATTTCAGCTTCAGCTTTACTTCACTTTGACTCTCTTTACTGCACTCCATCCTCCATAGAGTTTCGTTCCGGCAAAGGTCTTCCATGAACGGATCCTGACAAACCAGTACTGAGAATTGATATCCTTGACTGTAGTCTTAAGAGTCCCTTTTCCAAATGATTTGGAAAATGTGCCTGATCTGAAATCCATCTGGGAGCAGATCTGTACTTCGTATCCGTTGACTTTATTTTCCTTTCCCCATTTGATCTCCAGTCTTTTCTTCTTTGTTGACTTTACGCTGTTAAGCTTCATGGTCTTCGGAAGAACGGTAACGGTGATCTTTACTGATGCTTCGTTAAAGGTTTTTGTTTCCGCTGCCTTTATGGTTATGGTAGCAATCCCACAGTTTTTCGGGGTGACGACACCTTTGGATGAAACTTTGGCTATGGATGAGGAGGAACTGGAATAAGTCAGTTTTCCATCACCGTTGGTCATGGCTCCCAGGTTTATCGGTTTGCAGTTTACCGGAATCACTTTGTTATAAGCAAAAATGTACTGGTTTTTTTTCGCTGGTGTTGTTACCGGTGTATAAAAATAATTTGCCGGATATGTGTAGGGGTTGCCGAATGCAGAGACTTCATGTGCTGGAAATAAAATTGCCAGTGCGCTGATCACTAAAAATAACGAGACGGTATATTTCTTTTTCATAATCTCCTCCATCAATTTTCCTTGGTTAAGCTTGTGTTTAAAAACTGATTTCTGAGATTACTTTACTATAAAATGTTTTTATAAATACAGAATCTGCCTGAATGACCTGTTTTATGCCGCAGACGGCACGAAAATCTGTAAAGAAAAAATGTGCCGTACACCAGGCAGATGGTGCCGACACATTTTACAGATTCTTTTACTGATATTCTCAGAATTTACCGTGGCTGCCGCCGTGCATATTTCCTGAAGAACTGACATGTCCGCTGCTGAAGCTCCCGTGCCCGTCCGGACCCTTTCTGTCCCTGTCTTTGGGTATGGGAGTACGGTGGATGGTATGGTAGAGAAAGACATCCCTCTTCTGGGTCAGGTTCTCCTCCTTGACATAAGTCCCCGCGTAATTCTGTTGTTTTACACTGGTGAGTGCTGCTTTCTTCTGTCCGGTGATAAAGAAGGACAGGACCACACCGATCACTCCGGAAAAAGGAATATACTTGAAGAGACCGCCGGGTCCGCTTTCCCTTTCGTCGGACCAGGATTGCTCATCATCGTAGGAATTCGCGTATTCCGGATGGATATAGTAGGTTCTGACTCCCTCCGTGAAATCGGAGAAAGCCTGTCTGTATTCACCTTCTCTCAGCTCCGGAAGAAATTCATCCTCCAGGGTGTAGATTACATTTTCGGTAAATACATCCCGCACTTTCCCGCTTGTACTGATGGCATAATCCCTGTCTTCCATAGCGACCAGAAGCAGGATGCCGTCCTCGGAAAATCCATGTTCATCATAATAGTCATCAGCATATTCCACGGAGGACTTGCCTTCCAGGGAATCAGCGGTCACAACCACGATATCAATGTCCAGTTTATCCGAGGTTTCATCAATCTGTGTTTCAAGGCTGTCCGCTTCATCGCCGGAAAGAAGGTAGGCTCCGTCCACAAGCCTTGCCGAGCCCGAGGCAGCAGCAGGAAGGACCAGAAAAGCAAGAAGAAGCAGAAGACATATGGCCGAAGAAATCAATCGTTTTCTAATCTTGATCTTGATATTGGTATGCATCGTCTCCCCTCCTTCCTAAGCACCTAAGAAAAATCTGATCAGCATGAAGAGGATGAACATAATGACGGTGGATCCGACGGCGGTCAGCGCGAAATGCTTCCAGTAAAGTCCTTTATCCATAGGAAGGTTGCCCACAAATTTTCCGGTCTGTCCGTTCATGGCGAAGACATATTTCTCCCCGTTCCAGGTCGTGTTCAGTATCCAAACCGGCAGCAGGGCATAGGAAGCGGTACTGTGGTGAAGACGGTAATTGTTTCCCCTCTCTTCCACCGTATTGTATCCCATGACACTGTCCCTTAAGTAAGACATGACACTGTTCCGGATCCGGCCTTCGGCCCGGTCCTTGCTGTTTTCCGCCGTGACATCGTATTTATCCGCCAGATATCCAGCCAGATAAGCCGTCTGAAAATCCACGGCATCCGAATAATCAAAAGGTTCGATAGATTCCATCAGATCATCCGGCATCTGGGTGGAACCGTCCACAGGGATCTTCTCGAAGGTCATATCCCCGCTGCGGAAGATCTCATAGAACTGTGTCTCGGTGTAATTATATTCAGAGTCCGACCAGGTACGGATCCTGGTGGCCCGGTATCTGGCCTCCCCTTCCGCGTCACCGTCGAAGAGCCAGAAGGGTACATAGACCCCCTTGATCTCATCAATATGGTTCTGGTCCTTAAAAACCTGGGGAAGCAGGGCTTTATCCTTGATATGGTTGTAATAGCGCTCCTTGGCCATCTTTTTATCCAGTTTAAAAGGAATGATGTAATCCGGTTTCAGGGAACCGGAGAGATTGCCGGTAAATACCACCGGATTCTCACAGTAAGGGCACCTGAGGGCAGCGGTAGTGCTGTCAGTAATGATCTCCCCACCGCAGGAATTGCAGGAGTATACCTTCATCTGGCTTTCTTCTTCCCCGCCCCAGGCTGTTCCCGCGTCCGTGTCCCACACCGGTTCATCCGTGGAGAGAGATACCCCCTCCTCCAGTTCAGCCAGTTCCTCGAAGACGGCCAGGTCAAACTCCGTATCGCAGTAGGGGCATTTGACCTTTTGCGTATTACTGTCAAATACGATGGCGCCTCCGCAGTTGGGACATTTATATTCTTTCATCTGACCCATGGCCAGCTCCTTTCTTGCGTTCCATTCTAAAGAAACATAGCAAGAATACAGAAGTATCCTTGCTATGGATCAAACGGATAAATGTGCTGCGGTTTATTTCATGGGCGTACCGCACTCCGGACAGAACTTGGGAGTGATGGACAGATCTTCTGCCTTCCATCCGCAGTTACTGCAGGTCGCAGGGCCTTCCGGCTTCTTTGTGCCGCATTCCGCACAGAATTTGCCTTTATTTTCCGTACCGCAGCTGGGGCAGATCCACTTTGTGTCTGCCGGCTTTGGTGAACCGCACTCGGCACAGAATTTCCCTGTGTTGACGGTTCCGCAGGAGCAGGTCCAGCTGTCGGCTGCCGGTTTGGCCGGAGCAGGCTGGGCTGCCGGCTGGGAAGCCGCATCCTGACCGAAGATATTGCCGGCCATATTTCCTGCCATGTTCATGCCCATAAAACCGGTCATGGCGCCGCCGGAATTGTTGGCTGCGTCGACCATGGCCTGTGCTGCCGCATCCTTTAATGCGGCGGTGGCATAAGCGCCGTCCTTCATCATAGCCTTCTTCTGGGCGGTCTTGATCATATCCTCGTCTTCTTTCGGGATACTTACACTGTTTACGCCGAAGGAAACTACTTCGAGGCCTCGAAGCTCCGTCCATTTCTTGGAGAGGACTACATTCAGGTTGTCCGCGATCTCCGTGGTATGATTGGTAATGCTGCTGTAGCGGATCCCTTCTTCCGCAAGCTTTCCGAATGCCGGCTGAAGGGCAGTCAGAAGCTCTGATTTGAGCTGGGAATCGATCTCGCTGCGTTCATAATCCTTGGCAACATTGCCGCATACGTTCGTATAGAACAGCATGGGGTTGACGATACGGTAGGAGAACTCTCCGTTGCAGCGGATGGAGATATCCATGTCCATACCGATATTTTTGTCGATCAGGCGGAAGGGGATCGGTGTGGCTGTACCGTATTTATTGCCCACGATCTCCTTGGTATTGAAATAATAGATCCTCTGGTCCTTGCCGGGGCCGCCGCCGAACTGGAAACGTCTCCAGGTCTCTTTGGCGATGGAGGACAGGCCTTCTAAAAACTTTCCGCCGAAAACGGTGGGGGAAGTCTTGGTATCATATACATATGCTCCGGGCTCGGCACAGACATCCATGACCTGACCATTTTCAACGATGATCATACACTGGCCGTCTGCCACGGCGATCCTGGATCCGTCCGCGATGACATTATCCTCGAAGATACGGCTGCCGTTCTTTTTGACCCCTCTTTTCACAAGGATATCGGAATCCATGGATTCACAGTAAAAATACTCTTTCCACTGGTCGGCTATCGTTCCGTGCAATGCTCCCACAGCTGCTTGAATAAGTCCCATAATCTTCTCCTTTCCAACATATGTTGAATGGTAGTATAAACGATGTGTTCCGTTAATTCATACTCTGATTATACTATATTCCCCCATGGATATCAATCGGGGAAAAAGAAAAACCGGGCCCTGGATCAAAGGATCAGGCCCGGGAAGGATGGCATTCAGCCCACTGTTCTTTTAAGGATTTCCTGACTTTGTTTCTTGTCATCTCCACAAGGAACAAAGCGGTAAAATCGATCACCCTGATGGGGATCCGGTCTTTTACGGCTTCTTTTTTCAGATACTCCAGTACCCTCTGTCTGCTGCCTTCCTCCTTCATGTTGATAAAATCGATGAGGATGATGCCGGACAGATTGCGAAGCCTCAACTGGTAAATGATCTCGGCGGCAGCTTCCTTGTTCATGGTTTCAAAAATGGTCAGGGCCTCCTTCTTCTTCTTGAGAACGGATCCCGAGTTGACATCCACCACCACCATGGCTTCCGTGGTATCGATCACGATGCTTCCGCCGGATTTAAGCTCTGCCCTCCGGGACAAAGCCAGGTCATAGTAATGTCCGAAACGGTAAAGAAGATACAGGGAGTAATCGTCGGTATAAAGGCGGATCTTATCCCGGACCCGTGCATTGTTCTCCCCCTGATAATAATCTTCAAGTTCTGCAAAGATCTCCCGATCATCCGTGAGGATCTCATCCAGACCGGAAAAGGGCAGGTCTTTGGCCAGGCGGATGTAGTATGGCACCTCCCGGTAGAGTTCAGTCTTCTCCGGGCAGGTACGTGCCTTTTTCAGGATACGGTCAAATCTATCCCCAAGCTCACTGAGTTCATCATAGAGCTCCTCTTCCGCTGCTTCAGATGCATTGGTCCGGACTATGATCCCGTAGGACAGATCGGACCGTCCGCTTCTCCAGGCACTCACGATGCCTTTAAGCCTGTCCCTTTCTTCCCTGTCTTTGATCTTGGCGGAAATCCTTGTCCCCATCTGTTCCAGGCTGAAGACAAAATATTTGCCCGAGAGATTGACATAAGCATCCGCCACGGGAAGTTTGGTCCCGGTGGCTTCTTTTTTTACCTGGACCAGGATCAGATCTCCTCCGTAGAGCCTGTCTTCATGGCCCGGAGACAGCTTTAAAGGCTTTCTGGAGGGGGACAGGTTATAGTAGGCGGCAAGATCCCCGGTAAGCTCAAGGAAGGCTCCGTTGATGCCCTCAGCCACCTTCTGGACCCTGGCCGCATAGATATTTCCCAGGATACTTTCGGATCTTTTCTTCTCACAGTAGAGTTCGACGGCTTTCCCGTCCATGAAATATCCGTAATAGACGATATCTTTATCTGAGGTGATCACCAGTTTGTTCATTGATTCATCTCACTCATTTCTTCGGTAATCTCCCAGCCGGCGGCACCAAGGGGAAGGAGCAGGCCTTCCTTCTCCAGATAGGTCTCCATGCGGTGATACATGAAACCTTCCGGATCATAATCGTAGCCAAGATAATTACAGAAAGCCTCCATCACGGTATGGGGCTTCAGGTTTTTGGCACTGCCTGTAACCAGCTTCATGAAGATCCCTTCCTCCTGACCGTGGATCTCCAGGATCAGAGGGGAGATATCCACCACACTTTCACTCCGCTTGGTCTTTTTCAGCACATTGATCTCTTCCTGAAAGAAGAAAGGTTCGCAGCGTTTGGTAAAGGCTTCCTCATAGTAGTGTCCCTTCCGGAAGGACACCAGATAGTCCGCAGCGGCGGTTGCCGCCATACAGTTCTTCTCCCGGTCATCGATTCCTCGGAACTCCAGGACGCTGATGCCTTCGTTCATTACGGCGTTGAGCCTGTCCACCATCTCCCGGCTTGAATAAGTCCAGTCGAAGGTGGCATCCACATATTCCCCCTGGCTGGTCATACCGATGCCGAGAGGGGCGGCAAAACTCATGATCTGATGGGGACTCATCCCCTGGGAGAAGGAGATGGGAAGTCCGGCCCTCATCATGGCTTTGTGAAAATACCGCTGTACGTCAAGATGTCCGATGAATTTCAGGATCCCGGTCTTAGACCACTTTATTCTTGCTTTCATAGCAGACACCTCCTCCGAATCTGGCGGCACCGCAGTTGGAGCATTTCTCCTGGCATCCGGGTGTCACCCTGCCCGCCATGGCATTATTCCACTCCCTTTTCAGAAAGGCTTTGGTCACCCCGATATCGATGAAATCCCAGGGGAAGATCTCATCAAG
>CAJGDH010000046.1 GCA_904502145.1 uncultured Eubacterium sp. | reverse complement strand
GCCAGGGCATCCCCTCCGGGAATGCTTACCGTGACTATGGCAGCCCTTTCTCCGATGATCTTGCGCAGGGCTTTTTCCGTCATCTGCCGGGGAACGGGATTGATGGCCCAGTCCCCGGGAGGGATCTTCAGTCCTTTCTGCGTCACCCGGCCGATCCCTTCCCCTCCGATGAAAGAGATGGGACCGTCCCGGTCCAGGATCTCCACCGAGGTGATCACCTCGCTGCCGTGGGTGACATCCGGGTCATCCCCTGCATCCTTGATGATGCCGCAGGCACCGTTTCCCCTGGGGATCACTTCAAGATATAATGTTTTCCCTATAGGGGTCTCCACCTCAACGATGTCCGGACACCGCCCGGTGGTCTGCCACAGGGCGGATGCCGCCGCACCTCCCGTCATACAGGAGCCTGTGGAGACGCCCTCTCTCAATTTTTTCATGATATACCCGCATCTGATCTGATCATCTACTTACAACTGATACAACATGGCGTTGCAGATGGTGGCAGCGATGTTGCTGCCCCCTTTTCTGCCTCTGGGGACAATGTAGGGAACCCCGGCCTTCATGATCAGCTCCTTGGACTCCACCACATTGACAAAGCCCACCGGGGCACCGATGATCAGCGCCGGTTTCAGCTGTCCTGCCTCAATCATCTCGTAGAGGCGGATCAGGGCTGTGGGGGCGTTGCCGATGGCAAAGATGACCTCCCCGGGAAGGGCGGCGCCGCGCTCCATACAGATGGCAGCCCGGGTGACCCCTCTTTCCTTCGCTTCGGCAGCCACATCTTCATCCGACATGAAGCAGTAGGCTTCCCCGCCGAAGGATGCCAGTTTCTTCTTGTTGATCCCGGACCAGGCCATACGGGTATCCGTGACGATGCTGGCGCCTCTTCTGATGGCCTCCATCCCGATCCTTGCCGCGTTCTCCGAGAAGCAGAGATTGTCGGCATAATCAAAATCCGCGGAGGTATGGATGCAGCGTTTGACGATGGCGAACTCCGGGTCCGGCCAGGTACGGCCGTTCAGCTCACTGGTGATGATCTCCATACTCCGTTTTTCGATATCTTCCGGTTTGACGATTTCAATATGTTCAAGCATCTTATTTCCTTCTTTCTAATCCAGCTCCTCGTAGGTTCCGAAAGCGGTCTGCTCGAAGCTTGGGAGCTCCCAGTATGCTTTGAATGCATAGTCTGCGATGGTGAATCCCATCACTGCTCCGGTCCCTTCCCCCAGACACATGTTGGCGAGGATGTAGGGCTGTTTGTCCATGGCATCCAGGACCATTCGTCCGGCAGGTTCGTTGGAACAGTGGGACGGGAAGAGGTAGGGGGAGCACTGGGGGGCGATCCTTGTGGCCACCAGGGCTGCGATGGAGGAGATAAACCCGTCGATGAAGATGGGTACCTGCAGGGCAGCCGCTCCGATGAAGCAGCCCACCAGACCGGCGATGTCCAGTCCGCCTACCTTGGAGAGAACGTCGATGGGATCATTTTTGTCCACATGGTTGACCGCGATACTCTCCTTGATGACCTCGATCTTATGCTCAAGATCTTTGCTGGTCAGACCGGCACCTTTTCCGGTGACCTTCTCCACCGACTGGTCCAGGAGGACCGAGCAGATGGCGCTGGAAGTGGAAGTATTCCCGATGCCCATCTCTCCGGTGGCAAAAAGGGTGTACCCCTTCTCCTTCAGGTCTTCCACCATGCCGATACCGACTTCCATGGCCCTGACAGCCTCATCCCTGCTCATGGCCGGTCCCTTCATCATATTGTCGGTCCCGTATTTGATCTTGCGGGGGATGACGCCCGGGTTGTCACAGTCCGTGGCGATCCCGATATCCACAGGATAGACGTCGGCCCCGCTCATTCCGGACATAATACAGATGGTGGCGTTGTGTTTTGTCATATTTTCGGTGACGATCTTCGTCACCTCCTGACCGGTCTGGGTCACGCCTTCCGCCACGACCCCGTTGTCGGCCGCCATGACGATGACCGCCTTCTTCCCGATCTTCGGTTTCTTATCCCGGTAGATCCCCGCAAATGAGATCACCATCTCCTCAAGTCTTCCCAGGCTGTAGAGGGGTTTCCCCAGGGTGTTCCATCTTGCGCGGGTATATTTCATCGCTTCTTCATCCAGGGGGATGATCTTGTCGATCGCTTCCTGTAAAGTCATAATTTCTTCCTTTCACTTCATACAGTGTCTGTTCGGTATATTTCAGATCATTCTCCGGTCCGGATCTAGCGGATCAGGCTGACAAGCCCGGCCGGAAAGCCCCAGAACCTGATGATCACAAGCATGAGAAGCAGAAGCAGAACTTCCGCCAGCTCGCTTCCGGCCCCCATCACGTCCCCGGTGATCCCGCCGATCTTTCCGGTGATATAGACCCGGAACAGATAGGCAAAGCAGAAGAGGATCGCATAGAGGACCGCTCCCCACCAGGAGAATGCCGTGACCATGGCGATCAGACCCAGGATGACTGTCCCGATCACTGTGGACAGATCGATGGTCCCCACATAGATGCCGATCCCCTTCTCCCGGGGATAAACCGCCTTGTAGACGATGGCACCCTGCACCATCTTGCCGGCGATGGGCATCATCAGGATCATCATGGGTATCTTTTCTGCCGGAATGGCCGCCAGGCCGCAGATCTTGAGCATCAGGTCAAAATTCATGGCGATGGCGCCGTTGGTCCCGATCCGGCTGTCCTTCATGATCTCCAGCATACGTTCTCTCGTCCTTGCGGAATAGATGCCGTCCGCCGTGTCGGAGAGACCGTCCAGATGGAAGGCCCCCGTCACACAGAAATTGGCAAGCATGGCAAAGATGATGCCGAAGATGGAGGGGAGGACCAGAGTGACCAGCATGTAGACAGCCAGATCAACGATGCCGATGATCAGGCCGACCACGGGATAATACAAAAAGCCTTTATGCATATCTTCATCTTTTACCTCTCCCAGGTCCACCTTGACCGGGATCCGGGTCATAAAGCCCAGAGTCAGCAAAAAACGTTTGATCTGTGTCTTCATCTCATACCTCTTCTATCTGTTTTCTTCCACATCCCGGAGGATGGCGTCAACAATGCCCCGGGCGGTATATTCCAGAGCGGTTTTTGCCACCGTAAACCCGGATTTTTCCACCGTCTTCGTGGTCACGGGACCGATGCTGATCATCTTTCCTGCCACCTGGGTGGGATCGTCCACCATCTCTTTGAAGGCCCTGGCCGCTGAAGAACTGGCAAATGTAATGTAATCGCAGGTTCTGATCAGTCGGTTCAGTTCATCCTCTTTCCTCCGGTCGATGACCGTGTGGTAAAGGGGAACACAGGTGTGGGCGATACCCGCCTCCTCAAGTGCCTCCGGAAGCATGGCATTGGCTTCCTCCGCGCGGAGCAGGAGAACCCTGTCCTCGTCGTTCAGCAAGGGGATCATGGCCTCGGCCATATCCTGGGAGGAGTAGGCAAGGGGAACGAAATCCACATAGATCCCATGGTCTTCCAGGGCTTTCTGTGTCGTCTCGCCGATGGCGGCGAAATGGATGTGCCCCAGGGACCTGAGGTCGATCCTCAGGTCTTTCAGTTTATCAAAGAGACATTCAACCCCGTTCACGCTGGTCAGCACGATCCAGCTGTAAGAGTCAAGTTCTTTTATCGCCTGTTCAAACTCCGGTACGTCCATCCTCTCGGTCCGGATAAGACTGAATGAGATGGCCTCCGCGCCTTCCTCCTTAAGAAGCGGGGAGAGGCGGGCAGTCATGGAGGAGCTGCCTGTCACAAGTACCCTCTGTCCGAACAGGGGTTTCTTTCCGTACCAGTCGAGGACTTCCCTGAGTCCCACCACATCACCCACCACGGTGATGGCCGGTGTCTGGATGCCTTCCCGTCTTACCACATCCACGATATCGTGGAGGCGGCCCACCGCCACTCTCTGTCTGGCAGTGGTCCCTTCCTGGAGGACCCCCACAAGGGTCTCCGGATCCTTGCCGTATTCCATGAGTTTTGCCACGATATTGGGAAGATTTTTCAGACCCATGAGGAAAACAAGGGTCCCCTCTTCCCTGGCCAGAGTCCGGTAATCCAGAACCGTCTCCCCGTTCTTGTGGTTGCCTTCATGGCCGGTGATCACATGGAAGGAGGAGGCAAAATCACGGTGTGTCACCGGGATTCCGCAGTAGGCCGGAACGGAATAGGAGGAAGAGATACCGGGCACAACCTCGAAATCGACGCCTGCAGCCCGCAGCTCCTGTCCTTCCTCGCCGCCTCTGCCGAAGATGAAGGGGTCTCCCCCTTTCAGGCGGACGACCGTCTTTCCTTCCAGAGCCAGTTCCACCAGCAGTTCATTGGTCTCGAACTGCCTCAGATGGTGGTGGGAAGACCGCTTTCCGGCATAGATCAGTTCCGCGTCATCCCTGACTTCATTCAACAGGGAACTGGAAGCCAGGTTGTCATAGACCACCACGTCCGCCCGGCGGATCAGTTCCAGCCCCTTCCTGGTCAGCAGGTCCTCATCTCCGGGACCCGCACCCACCAGGTAAACCTTTCCTTTATTTACCGCACGGGCCACGGTCCTTCCCAGGGAGGCGGCAAGTTCCCTCTTCTTCTCGGGGGAAATATCCCCGGGGATCTTCAGGCTCCTCACCGTCTTCTTGATATGGACTCCGTCCTTTACATACATGCCGTGCATGATAAATGTATCGTCGTCTTTTCTGCAGTAGGCCGCCGCGGGAGCATTACAGCTGCCGCCGATGGTCTTCAGAAAGCTCCTCTCGGCTTCCAGCAGACACATGGATTCTTCACAGTTGATGGCGGAGAGGATCTCCTTCATCCGCCGGTCCTCTTCCCTGCACTCCACCGCCAGGATGCCCTGGCCCGCTGCAGGCAGGAAACTCTCCGGGTTCATATAGTCAAACCGGATCCCTTCCATGTCCTGATATTCCAGGCGCTCGATCCCTGCAGCCGCAAGGATGATGCCGTCGTACTGTCCCTCTTTCAGTTTCCGGAGCCTGGTCTGTACATTTCCCCTGAGAAGACGGATCTTGACATAGGGGTTGATCTCCCGGATCAGCAGTTCCCTCCTTAAGGAGCTGGTCCCGACGATGCTTCCCGGGGGAAGGTCCGCCAGTTTTCTGCCGTCCGTTGAGACGAAAACATCCCTGACATCCGCGCGGGAAAGCGCCGCGCCTATTCCCAGGCCCTCGGGGAATTCCATGGGCATATCCTTGGCACTGTGCACCGCGATGTCGATCTGACCGGACAAAAGTTCCGCCTCCAGCTCGGCAGTAAATACACCCTTTCCGCCGAAGGAGGTGAGGGACTTGTCCAGGATCTGGTCTCCCTTAGTATCTATCTTGACGATGAGGACCTCCATCCCGGGGAAAGCCTCCAGGATCTTATCCCTCACCATCTCTGTCTGTACCATCGCCAGAAGACTTTTTCTGGTTCCGATGCGAATCGAATTACTCATTCTTTCCTCCGTCTGCGGCATAACCGTACTTATCCTGATACCCTCTCGGGGTGATCATCTTTCCGTCCGTCACGTATGTGTTGGAATTGCCCACGATGACAATGCTGAACATATCCACCGGTGATTCTCCGATCTTGTCCAGTGTGGTGATATAGGAAGTCTGGTCCTCACGACCGGCGTCCCGGACAACACCTACGGGTGTGGAACCGTCCCGGTATTTCATCAGGATATCCGCTGCTTTCTTCAGGTAATCCACCCGCTTTTTGCTCTTGGGATTATAGAAGCAGACGATGAAATCTCCCTGACCGGCGCAGTCCACCCTTTTCATGATCAGGTCCAGGGGGGTCATGAGGTCACTTAAGCTGATGATGGTGAAATCGTGCATGAGAGGAGCCCCCAGGATGGCTGCGGCAGCGCTGGCCGCCGTGATCCCCGAGACTGTTTCGATCTCCACGTCAGCGTTCATCTCCGCCTTCATCTCCAGGAGAATCCCGGCCATCCCGTAGATCCCGCTGTCCCCGGAGCTTACCATGGCGACATTCTTTCCGGATTCCGCCAGCTCGATGGCCATACGGCAGCGGTCGATCTCCTTCTTCATGGGGGTGGAAATGTACTCTTTATCCGGAAAATACGGTTTCAGCAGATCAATGTAGGTGGTGTATCCGGTGATCACGTCAGCAGATCTGATCACGTCGATACATCTCTGTGTCATATATTCGTAGCCGCCGGGTCCGAAGCCGACTGCGTATAATTTTCCCATTTCTGTTTTCTCCTTTATCTGTCAGTGATTTAAACATTTGAAAAAGACCTGGATATCCTCGGGGGTATTGTTCTCCCTCACCCAGTAGAACAGGTGGTCAAAGGCTTTCTCCGCCCCCTTATGCTCCGTGACCTTCATGAAGTTCTCCTTCACATTGTGCATGATGTAAAGTGATTTCTGGAAGACCATCCACTGTTCAAACTGGAGGATGTGGTCATCCAGGATCGTTGTGGCCGACTCCGCCTCATGGATCTTCCTGCGGTTATTCTCTTCGGCGATCCTGGTGAAATCATCAATATTGTAGGTGGTGCACCTTCCCAGGCCGGCGATCTTCGGATCGATATCCATGGGCACCGCCAGGTCCACAAAGACCCTGTCCTTGTCCGTGGTCATATTTCTGGCCACCTTGTTGAAGGTCAGTGTGTAATGGGGACTTGACGTGGCGCTGATCAGCACATCCATCTGATCGATATAATCGTAGCGGTCCTCGTAATTGATATCCGCAAAATCCCTGTAACCATGTTTCAGGGAGATCTTGCTGTTCCTGGTGGTGACATAAGCCTCCGCGTCATAGCCCGACAGGAGGTTCATGAGAACGATCCCTCCGATCTTGCCGGTGGCACCGATGATCATGACCTTCTTCCCCGACAGGGTGCCCAGCGCATCCTCCGCCACCTTCAGGGCCAGGGTGGCCGTGGAGACTGAGGTGCGGGAAAGATCGGTCTCCGTCTTCACCTTTTTCGAGGCCGTCACTGCCATCCTGAAAAATGTATTCAGGTAAACCCCTGTACAGCCGATCTCCTTCGCGTTTTTATGGGCGGTCTTGACCTGCCCCAGGATCTGGTCTTCCCCGATCACCATGGAGTCAAGCCCCGCCGCCACATAGAAAAGATGGCGGATGGCTTTCTCCCCGTGGAACAGGAGGATGTATTCTCCGATATCCTCCACATGCTCCGCCCCGGCAGCCTTCAAAAATATATCCTGCATCAGGGAGTAGACGTAGGCAGTCTTCTCGGAGTCCGCGTAGACATACATCTCCGTCCGGTTGCAGGTGGAAAGTACCACGCATTCCGTGATCTCAAGATAGTCTGTCATCTTCCGCATCATGTCATTCTGCTGCTCCTGGGTGAAGGCGAACATCTCCCTCACGGCCAGCGGCGCGTTTTTATGACTGATGCCAATTATCTGTATACCCATGTTAATCCCTTCACTCTTGATCTCTTGTTTTTTCCTCTGTGATCGTTTTTTTTATTCTGATCTCATTACTCTTTGGCCGTCCTGAACTCGTGGGTAAAGGTCTTGTCATAGAGTTTGGAAAGTTCGTACTCATCTCCCAGGAAGTCACCCACCACGGTCAGGGCCGTCTTGGTGATCCCGGCTTCCTTCACTTTCTGAGCGATGTTGGTAAGATTGCCGATCACGATCTTCTGGTCTTCCCAGGAAGCCTTGTAGACCACGGCCACCGGAGTGTCTTCCCTGTATTCCTTCTTCAGGGTCTCCGTCAGTTCATCCATCATGCCTACCGAAAGGAAAATGATCATGGTAGAATTGTGTTTTGCAAGGTCCTGCAGCTTCTCCTTGGGAGGCATGGGAGTCCTTCCCTCCATCCTGGTGAGGATCACCGTCTGGGAGACGCCGGGGAGGGTGTATTCTTTCTGCAGGGCTGCCGCAGTGGCAAGAAATGAACTGACACCGGGAATGACTTCGTGCTCGATCCCCAGCCTGTCCAGCTCGTCCATCTGCTCCCTGTGCGCGCCGAAGATGGCCGGGTCTCCCGTATGTACACGGCAGGTATCCAGCCCTTTGGCCTCGGCATCCTTCATGACCTCGATCACTTCCTCCAGGGTCATGTATGCGCTGTTATAGATCTGTGCCCCTTCCTTGGCCCCGGCAAGGACCTCCTTGTTGACCAGGGAACCGGCGTAAATGATCACGTCCGCATTGTCGATCAGTCTCTTTCCTTTTAAAGTTAATAATTCCGGATCTCCGGGACCCGCTCCGATAAAATGTACCATCTGATTTTCCTTTCTTATTTCTTGTTCCTGATTCTTTTATTTTCAGAGATAACTCTTGATTCCTGTTTTTTCTTCATAAATATACAGGAGCATAGTCTGATTGTTCTTTTATGGTTATTCCGGTCCGTAATTAAGCCGTCAGGACTTCGATGGTCCTGCGGATATCCTCGTCGGAATGGGCTCCGGAAACAAACATGGCCTCAAACTGTGACGGGGCCACGTAGATCCCGTGTTCCAGAAGCTCCCCGAAATACTCCGCGTAAGCCTTAGTATCCGAAGTCAGCGCTCCGGCGTAATCCTTCACATCCACATCGGTGAAGTATGCGCAAAGCAGGGAACCGACCTGGTTCACATGAAGAGGAATCTGCCTCTTCACGGATCTGAGGCGGAAGGCCTCGGCAAGCTCCTTTGCTTTTTGTTCGATCCTGAGGTAGATCTCCGGATGATCTCCGAGGATCTCCAGGGTTTTGATCCCGGCGGTAGTGGCGATGGGGTTGCCGGAAAGAGTACCTGCCTGATAGACCTTGCCGGTGGGAGCCACATTTTTCATGATCTCCTTCTTCCCGCCGTAGACAGCCATGGGCATTCCTCCGCCCACGATCTTTCCGAAGGTGGTCAGGTCCGGTTTGATCCCGTACATTTCCTGGGCGCCGCCGATCCCCAGCCGGAAGCCGGTGATCACTTCGTCAAAGATCAGTACCGCACCGTTCTCCGCTGTGATCTCCCGGAGGAATTCCAGGAATCCTTCCTCGGGAGGTACCACACCCATGTTCGCCGCCACGGGTTCCACGATCAGGGCAGCGATCTGGTCCTTGTTGTTCTCGAAGAGTTCACGGACCGAATCCCTGTCGTTGAAGAGGGCCACCAGGGTCTGCATGGCGTAGGATGCCGGAACCCCAGCGCTGTCCGGAACAGACTGGGTGAGGGCAGCGGAACCCGCCTGGACCAGGAGACCGTCGGAATGGCCGTGATAGCATCCCTTAAACTTGATGATCTTGTCCCTGCCTGTGTATCCTCTGGCTGCCCGAATGGCACTCATGGTAGCCTCGGTCCCGGAGCTCACCAGCCTCATCATCTCCATGGAGGGAACAAAATCCCGGATCAGGCCGGCCAGCCGGTTTTCTTTTCCCGTGGGAGCACCGAAGGTAAGTCCGTCCACACAGGCCTTCTGAACCGCTTCCACCACTTCCGGATGGGCGTGGCCCAGGATGCCGGGCCCCCAGGAGCAGACATAATCAATAAATGCATTCCCGTCCACATCATAGATTCGGGACCCTTTGGCGTGATCGATAAAGAGGGGATTTCTCCCCACGGAACCGAATGCCCTCACCGGTGAATTCACCCCGCCGGGCATCAGGTCAAGTGCTGTCCTGTACAGTTCCTCTGATCTGCTGATATTCATGTTTATCCCTCCATCCAGGAATACCGGTAAAAAGCAGGGAAAAGCATCCCCGACGGTTTATAATATTCCTGTTCATGTAAAATTATGCTCTGATTTTCAGCGTATAAAACTCCGCATAATAGTATAGCATGAAAGCACAGTGCACTAAAGGTATTTTTCCTTAAATATAGCCAAATATATATCATCTCACAGGATAAGAAATTGTTTTTCAAAAACAATAAATGGATTTCTACCATCACTTGTGTCGAATATTACAATTTCACCCGGTTTGCGGCATCAAATTTTTACCTTAACCGCCCGCAAATGAGATTTTCTTGCCTCCTGACCCCTTTTTCTTCCCTTCCGGGATGATAATTTCCGGGGTTGCGGTCCTTAAACGTATAATCCTATGGTGAAAAAAACGGGAAAATGTTATGATATCAATAAAGTATCGATAAAGATGATCTGTTCTGATGACAGGGTCCGAAGAAAAGTGAGGAAAAAGATCCTGGAAAAGACCAAAAGGGGGAAAAATGCAGTGACTACCGCATATTTTTATCTGACTCCGGAAGGAAAGGTGCTGGCAGAGAAGCTCGCCGCCGCACATCCCGGGGAGATCTACGGAAAAGAGAATTTCAAGGATAATCTAAGAAAAGGGTTCGGGACTTTCGATTACCTGGTCTGTATCATGGCCACCGGCATCGTGGTCCGCATACTGGCCCCGCTGATCAGCCACAAGACCAGTGATCCGGGAGTGGTGGTCCTGGATCAGAAGGGGAAATATGCCATCAGCCTGCTGTCAGGCCATCTGGGCGGGGCCAACGATCTTGCCCGTAAGATGGCGGCCATCTCCGGGGGCCAAGCCGTGATCACCACAGCCACGGATGTGGCCGGGGAGATCTCCTTTGACACCTTCGCCAAGAAATATCAGATGGCCATAGAGAATATCGGTGAACTGAAACATATCAGCGGAGCGCTGCTTGAAGGAAGGTCCGTCGGCATCATCACGGACTATCCTATTTCCGGGGAATCCTTCCCGGAACTG
>CAJGDH010000045.1 GCA_904502145.1 uncultured Eubacterium sp. | reverse complement strand
GGGCATACATACCCTGCTCCGTAGCCAGACCGTCGATCATGCCTGCGGCTCCCCCGCCGTTGTTTTCCGCTCCCGCAAAAACATGCATGAAGCCGCCTTTTGTATTATCCACTGCCAGATAATAGTCCATGAGTCTTGAGATGACCCATGCGCCGTCCGGCTTGATGAATCTTTCGTCTGTTCCGCAGTCGATCCCGATGGAAGATAAGGCCACGATGACCTGAGAATCACTCTCCGAGTTCTCCACGGTACTGCTGCCGTTGAGAGTGCTGTATCCACCCTCACTGTTCTGGGCGGAAGAAAGCCAGGCTAAAGCCTTGTCCACCGCCGTCGTCACATCATCCCTCTTCCCGTAATAGGAAGAAAGGGCCTGGATGGTCATACATGTGATATCGGTGTCGGGCACGGCATCCGCCGCATTCCAGGCAAGGGTCCATCCCTCCTGTCCCTCGGTGGTAAGCTGCTTGGACAGAAGGTACTCCACCAGCCCTTCTTCCGTTGTCTGTTCCGCCACTCCCTCCATCTCCGGTATCTCGTAGGAAGGATGGCACTTCAGGGCGATCAGTGCCCAGATCGGGCCGTTAAAGCCCTGTTTTTTCACTTTGCTGAAATCGGACAGGTACTCCAGCAGATTGTGGCCGCAGATATCCTCCGCATCCTTGCCGATCACCGTCATTGCCATGATCAGCTTCGAATAATCCGAGTATCTGTTTTTTGTGATCTGCCATTTGTTGTCCTTGAGAAATTTTACGGTATTCTTATAAAATGTCTCCGTATATTCCGGGGGAAGCTGCCTCCCGCTTCTGATGAGGCCGAGCACATTCCACATGCTGCTGTATTCCGGTTTCTTATCCACCGACAGGATATAGTTGCCCACATTTGTGATGGCTGTATCCACCGTCGGCTCCACCTCTCTGGAAGAGGCGGCCCTGATGGTGACAGGTGACAGGATGGATACGAGCAGAAGCATTGCCGTCAGTCCTGCGCAGACCATTCCCCGTATTTTATGACTGTTCATTTTTCCTGCTCTCATCCTCTCACCTCACTTTCTTTTTCACAGGCCGGCTTTTTCCGGTCAGCTTCGTTCCGGCTTCCGAGCAGCCTATTTCACCTTGATTTTTTTCGTTGTCGAAAATGGCCCCTTATAGGTCTTTTTTCCCACTTTCCGATAAGCTCTGATCCGGAAATATCTGACCTTCTTTGAAGGAAGCTTCTTCTTTGTATAGGTAACTGTTTTTGCCTTTTTGATCGTCGCGATCTTTTTAAATCCGGATGCCTTTTTCGTTGACATCTGAATTTCATATCCGGAAGCAGAAGAAATCTTCTTCCAGGTCAGCTTGACCTTCTTCTTTGTCGAACTGATCTTGCTGATCTTTACCTTGGCGGGGGTATACTTTTTGGCCTCCTTAAGGGTTGTGATCTTCTTTTCCGCGTCGGTCAGCCTGGACAGGACCGCTGAGGACAGATATGATTTCGCCTCTTTATTCAGCGCATTACAGGCTTTTCTCGCCGCGGACACGGCTGATTCTTGAGCCAGGGTTACCGTGCCGAGGGCATTGATCTTCGTACAGACTTTGTCCGCCTCCTGCAGGGCTTTGACCGTTGCCTCCAGGTCTTTCTGGAGCTGAAGGACCGCATCCTTCCCCTGATCCATATCGGACAGGCTTTTTACATATTTATCGTAAACGGATTTCACCTGAGTATTCAGGCTTTTGTTCCCCAGATACCCTTTGATCATGGCCAGGCTCTTTGTCCCGGAATCAATATCCCCGATCAGAGCCAGATCCCCGTCGCAGATGGTAAACTGTAGGCGGATAACGTCCTGGTCCTTCACCGTATATTTATCCATGCCGACATCCGCGAAATAATTATTGACATAATAACACCAGCCGCTCATTGACCCTTCCGCCTGGTAGGAATTAATCTGATAAAGCCCCGGATAATCCTCGTTTTCTGTTACCGGCAGTTCCCCTGAGGGGTACGCAGTTCCATATCCATAGCCTGAAAGGTTTCTTACGGCCTGCGGGACCTGTGTTTTTCCGTTATCCGCTCCGTCTATTCCCTCCAGGTACCACCCCATGTTTTTATCGTAGTGTTTCCCAATAGTATAGTTTTCCTCCTTCAGCAGGGTTTCGACTATATCAAAGACCTTTGATCCCGCTGCCGCCTTCCGTTTTGTCGGAGTCACCACATAGCCCTGTCCCAGGACAAACTTCTCCACGGAGACATATACCGTCACTTCTTCTGCTGCCAGCGCTTTCACGGAACCTGCTCCGAAGAAAACCAGCAGGCAGAAAAGCCCGGCCAGCAACCTCATTTTTCTCTTCATCTTTTTCCCCTTTCCGCCTGGATGAACCTCCGGAAGGTCTTCAGGCGCAGTATTCAGTTATCATGCAGCGGCAAAACCTAAAAACGGGAGAAGTCGGAAGAATAATTCCGGGACAGAATCCGGACGAAATAAACCGGATGATGGATGTAACCGTGCACTTCTTCCCAAAGCCTGGTTCTGCGGGTATTGTATCCTGACTCGGCATCTTCCTCCGACAGCGCCTTCCCGGATCTGATGACCCAGTGGCTCATATCTGTTATTGCTGTCTTTGTCCGCCTCACAGTAGGGGTAAGCCTGTTCCGGATTCTCACCGGATTCCAATCGAGATATTTATGAATAATACAGAGAAAAATCAAATGTTTTTCCTATCCGTATTATCTAATAAATCCCTTTATAACACAAGGTTAAATTATCAGATTTTCCAATTGAATCCAAAAAAAATGTGTGGATTTTTCCTATCTTATATCATTCTTGCCGCAATCCGGAAAAAGGCGGAAACCTTCCCCAAAATGGAAAAGTTTTTTTCTTTCCTGCATGCTATGATGTCAGTAAATCATAACATCAAATATCCATAAAACAACAAAGAAAAAGGAGGATCATCATGGACGCTGCAATCATCAAAAAAGACGCTATCCGCGCACTTGCCTATAAGATTCCTGCCGAATATCAGAAGAATACCGCTGACAATGCTGCCTACTGGGCAAAGGTAGACTTCTCCGCTTTCCCGGCATACCCGGAGGGCCTTGTGGACAAGGCTGAGATCGCAACCTGGTATCATCCGGAGAATTCCCAGGAACCCCTGGCTTATTATTTCGGAACCGTAACGGATTATGCCGGCGTACCGGAAGGATTTGAAGAGCTGAACATCCCCGGGGCTGAGTTCGCTGTGTTTACCGCATCAGAGACCGCTGACAAGGATGCAAAAGAGATCACGGCACAGAAAGTTACCGCAGCCTGGACCGCCATCTTCGCTGAGTGGTTCCCGGCACATCCCGAGATCAAGACAGATGTGACCAAGATGTACTATGAGCTCTACACCGGCGGAAAAGCTGAGATCTACATCCCGATCGTCAAATAAACCCTGAAACATGATTTTTATAAATACTCTTCCCTCAAAGGGGAAGAGTATTTTTCATTCTTATGGTATGATAGCTTAAAGGGTTTTATGAAGAGACTAAGAAAGGATACTCCATGAACTACAACTCCCTGGTCAGCAAATGTACTGAATACATAAAGTCCCATATGGCCTCCGAGATCACGGCCCAGGAGCTGGCAGACCTGTGCGGTTATTCCCTCTACCACCTGTCCAGTGTATTCCGGGCATGTTTCGGCTGCTCCATCGGAAGGTATATCACCGAGGAGAAGCTGCGTCTTGCCGCCGGCAGGATACAGGAGGGGCAGAAGATCACGGAGGTGGCTATGGATGTGGGGTTCGACACCGGTTCCGGATTTACCAAAGCCTTTCGCCGCCAGTTCGGCTGCTCTCCCAAAGAGTACCGCCGGCAGCACCCTGTCCGCCCTGAATTCGTAAAGCGTTCCGGTTATAAAGTCTACGGTTACGTGATCCCGGTGGAGGAGGATCATGAGCAGGCCGGCAAACCCGCTTTCTGGTCCCAGGTCAACTTCCGTGATCTCCCTTCCTACCCCGCAGATGCCGCCGATTATGCGGAGATCGGGGTCTGGATCAACCCGGATGCCCTCACCGGTAAGATGGAATATTTCTTCGGCTATATCACCAGTGACCCACGGCCTGCGGAAGGCTTCCGGCAGATCGTTCTTCCCGGAGGGGACTACGTGGTCTTCCGGCTTCCCTACGGGACCGGTGAAGGATCAGGCCCGGATGCCCTGCCGGTCAGGATCCAGGCTCTGTGGCAGTACATATTCGGGGACTGGTTCTCCTCCCGTCAGTCAGTACTCTTCGATGAAAAGAGACTGTGTTTTGAGAAATATGGAGCAGATCATGTGGAGATCTGCGTACCGGTTACATGAAAAAATCCTGTACCATGGATAAACACGGTACAGGATTTTTGTTTTTTTATCTTTTTTTATTTCAGTATGCCGGATTCCCTTAGCATCTCCTCGATCCTGGGATCCAGCTGTCTCTCCGGTTCCGCTATATCCCACAGATAATGGGCATCCGAATTGTGGAGCCAGGGTTTCTCTTTAAGGCCTTCATTCTTCTCTATGGTTTCTTCAGCGTACCCGATATGATAAAGTTCAAAAAACGGGAACTCCACATCTTCGGGGACAGCCCCCATGATGGCAAGCAGGCTGTTCGAGCTCCGGTCCACATGGGAGGGGAAGAAGATCCCCCCATAGCTGCTCACCAGCTCGGGAAGCTCGGAATAGGAGATGCCGCTGGCTGTGATGAGAAGCTTATCGATCTTGCCTATGGGCTCGTCATCCTCATTGACGATGATCTGGTCACCGAAGACCTCCGGTTTGTTTTTTACCGGGGGCAAAGTGGAGAAGACATAGGCGTCGAAATCCATGGCCTGTTCGAGGGTGGGGAACAGGCAGACGGCATGGATCTCCTCGGAAGTATTGATCTCCATCCCGGGGATCGCACGGACTCCGGCCCTTCTGGCGGCTTCCATAAAAGCCGGACAGTTTCTGGAGCTGTTGTGGTCGGTCAGAGCGATCACATCCAGTTCCTTGAGCATGGCCATATTCACGATGTTATTCACGGTCATATCATTATCTCCGCAGGGGGAGAGACATGAGTGAATGTGAAGATCGTAGGTCATGAGAATCTCCTTAAAGTGTATCGAAAATCATTTTCCCTGTTTCGAAAGCGGGCAGTTCGGAACAAAGCAAGGCAATATCCTGCTGCTCGGCTTTTTTGATCATTTCGGCATCCGGTTTTACCCCGTCGCACAGCACGACGCAGGCAACGTCCGCAAGGGAAGCAACCGCCACAGAGTTCAGGTTTCCCATGACGGTGATCCAGGCGCACCCTTCCGGCGCCCGTCCCATGGCAAAGCTTAAAAGGTCACAACAATATACACCGGTGATCTCACGCGTAAGCGCTTCATCTCCCGCGACGATTTCAAATCCACATCTTGCAGCTGCACTATTTACGTTCATTTGCTTACTCCATTACTTATTCTTCTTCATCTTCTGTTTCCCGATTCCTCCGGGTTCTTCCCATTCCTATCCCGGAGATCTTGGAAAGCAGGTTGGCTATGTGCTGAACCTCATCTCGAAGGACAAATACGCAGGCGTTTTCCGTGGAGTATCCGCGCACGATATCCTCCGCCAGAGAACGGCAGGAGGGGGACCCGCAGGATCCGCAGTTCAGTCCCGGCAGTTTTTCCGTAAGACGTTCCACTTCCTCCATCATGGAAAAGGCTTTCTCCATATCCGGATCCAGCTCCATGACCGGACGGTATTCCATCTCGGAACTCCATCTGTACTCTTCCGGAACGATCTCTTCCTTGATGATATTCTTATAAGGGGGCAGATATTTTCTTAAGGACATCAGTTTGACCTTGGCGATAAACGGGTTTTCCACGGTGAAGACACCGCCCACGCATCCGCCGGGGCAGGCATTCAGCTCCACAAACTTAATGTCATTAAGCTTCTCGTCCTCCATCTCGTTCAGAACCTTTATGCAGTTTTCGATCCCGTCGGCAGCAAGGTAGGAGTCCGTCAGCAAAGCGGCCCCTTCCCCGCCGGAAGAACCCCAGCTTACCCCGACACGTCCGCTGTCCGAATCCCCGCAGGTTTCCGCAGCCTTCGGAAGGACACCCACGAGCTTTGTATACACGTCCTTTATGGAGATAACTGCATCGATATTGCTTTTTTCAAGGCCGATGGGAGAGTATATGCTCGATGCCTTGGCGGTGCAGGGAGAGATAAAAACCGTCCCTATCTTATCCGCCGGAAGGCCTGTCTCTCTCATGGCTCTTTCCCGCGCGATCTTTCCCGCCAGTTCCGCCGGGGTAAGCAGCGGAAGCAGGTTATCGATCAGCTCCGGGAAACGGATCCGGATAAGCCTGGATATGGTCGGGCAGGCGGAACTGATCAGGGTCGCGTCGGAGTCGGTGTTCTTGATATATTTCCTTGTGGCGTCGGATACAAGCTCCGCGGCCTGTGCCACTTCAAACACATCATCAAATCCCAGTATACGGAGTCCTTCCACAACGATCTCCGGGCCTTCCAGGTTGTTGAACTGCGCATACAGCGACGGCGCCGGAAGCGCGATCGTATATTCATACTGGTGGAGGACATCCAGGCTCTGGCATACGGCGATCTTCGCGTGATGCGGACACACCCTTATACACTCGCCGCAGTCTATGCAGAGCGACGAGAGGATCCTGGCCTTACCCTTCTCAACCCTGATGGCGCTGGTAGGGCACCTTTTGATACAGTTGGTACAGCCGAGGCATTTATCTTTATCAAGAGTGACACTGTGAATAAAATCAGCCAAAACAACACCTCATTTCAGTTGTTTAAAATCTTCATCCTTACCGTAGTTCCGACACCCAGTTCGGTTTCAATGCTAATTTCATCTGAATTACGCTTCATATTCGGAAGACCCATCCCTGCTCCGAAGCCCAGGTTTCTCACCTGGTCAGAGGCTGTGGAGAAGCCGTCCTTCATGGCCATTTCGATATCGGGGATTCCGGGTCCGGAATCGGCGAGGGTCAGATTGATCTCATTCTGATCGACCTCTGCCGTAATATGTCCCCCGTTGGCGTGGATGACCATATTGATCTCCCCTTCATATAGGGCGATGGAAACTCTGCGGATGACTGCCGGAGGGAACCCGAGCTTTTTCATCTTCTTCTTAAGGTCCCCGGATGCTTCACCGGCACGTGTAAAGTCATCAGCCGGAACATCATAATTAAAAGTCATTTTTCTCTCCTCCGCGAATTCCGTTCTCGTACAGGAGGCCGCAGGCGCAGAACATGGTGTGCTCTGTCTTGAGAATACAGATGTCTCTGTCCTTCGCCAGTTCGATCACACTCTCCTGAGGATCCTTTCCCCTGACCAGAATGACACATTTCATGTCCATCATCTCGGCCGTCCTTACTGCCTGAGTGTTGATGAGACCGGTCAGCAGCACAGCCTGATCCTTCACAAATGCGAGCACATCGCTCATCATATCACTTCCGCAGGCGTGGGCCACCTCCTGGTCAAGAAGCTCCTCATCGCCGTACAAAAGTTCTGCATCAAGAATTCTGATAATATCCCTTACTGTCATAATATCCGGCCGCGTTTTTCCGACGCGCCTGTCTCCTTTCCGATTACTCATTTCTATGATTGGTATATATGTGTAAATATATCAAAGGAACGTCATAAAAGCAACAGAAATACAGAGGGTTGTATGCATAAATCCGCTTGACACGATGATCTGGGAAACATTAGCCGCCTTACTGATAAAATAGTAAAACAACACTACAATATTTCCGAAATATTAAAAACAATTATTGATACATTCGGGCTTGTCTGATATAGTAAAAATGGAGTCGCAGATCGTTTTTTTACAATGTTAATGTAATATCGCAACTGCAAATCAATCTATTAAGGAAGAGAGGAATGCGCTATGGCAAACTCGATAACCAAAGTACCGTTTCAAGGCACTCCGGAGCAGGAACAGGCTCTTCTTGAAGTGATCGAACGCCTTAAAGATCAGAGAGGCGCTCTTATGCCCATACTTCAGGAGGCGCAGGATATATACGGCTACCTGCCCGAAGAAGTGCAGCAGATCATCGCGAAAGGACTTAAGATACCTTTCGAAGAAGTATACGGAGTAGCAACATTCTATTCACAGTTTGCCCTTAATCCCAAGGGTAAGTACAAAGTTTCCGTATGTCTTGGAACCGCATGCTATGTAAAAGGTTCCGGAGAAGTGTACGCAAGGCTTGCGAAGGAACTCGGAATCCAGGGTGGAGAGTGTACCGCTGATATGAATTTCTCTCTGGAAGCATGCCGCTGCGTAGGTGCCTGCGGACTGGCGCCGGTCATCATGATCAACGATGATGTATATGGCCGTCTTACACCGGACGAAGTTCCGAAGATCCTGGCGAAATATAAGGAAGGTTAAGATGCAGGAGCTTTCCATGAATGTGCTTGATGTGGCTGAGAATTCCATGCGGGCACAGGCGGAGAATGTGACCATAAAGGTCATCGAGGATTCCGCTGCCGATACACTTTCCATTATTATAGAGGATGACGGCTGCGGAATGAGTGAAGAACAGGTGGCTCAGGTTACGGACCCGTTCTTCACGACAAGAACCACCAGAAAGGTAGGTCTGGGCGTACCCTTCTTTAAGATGGCGGCGGAGATGTCCGGAGGAGAATTTTCCATCTCATCGGAACCGGGAGTCGGGACGAAAACCTGCGCGACTTTCGGACTCACGAACATAGACCGCATGCCTCTGGGGGATATGGCATCCACCATCCAGCTGCTGATCTGCAGTCACGAAGATGTGAATGTCATGTACACCCATATCGTGGACGGAAAAGAATTTTTCGTCTCCACGGACCAGCTTAAGGAGGTTCTTGAGGGGGTATCACTTGAACTGCCCGAGATCAGAATGTTCATAGAGGAATATCTGAGAGAACACATCGAAGCATTGTACACTGACGAGGAGGAGTAAATAATGAAGAGCTTAGCTGAGCTTAAAGCATTAAGAGATAAAGCTCGTAATAACATGGGAATGAGGGAGGATGCTCCCGACAATACCCGTATCGTGGTAGGAATGGCTACCTGCGGTATTGCGGCAGGGGCACGCCCGGTACTTAATTCATTTGTGGAGGAAGTTGCCAAGCGGGGACTTCAGGGTGTGACCGTGGCACAGACAGGCTGCATCGGCATCTGCCAGTTCGAGCCTGTAGCGGAAGTATTCGAGCCCGGCAAGGAAAAGGTTACCTATGTCAAATTGGACGCGGAAAAAGCCAAAAGGATCATAGTCGATCATATCGTTAACGGAAATGTTGTTACCGAATACACTATCGGCGCAGTGAATGCCGCGAAATAAGGAGGAAATAATATGTATCGTTCACATGTACTTATCTGCGGCGGAACCGGATGTTCGTCATCGGGCAGCCAGAAAGTCCAGGACGCTCTTGAGCAGGAACTTAAAGCAAACGGACTTGAAAAGGAAATCGCCATAGTCCGCACGGGATGTTTCGGTCTCTGCGAGAACGGTCCTGTTATGATAGTATATCCCGAGGGATCTTTCTATTCACGGGTTACCCCCGAAGATATCCCGGAGATCGTATCCGAGCATCTGCTTAAAGGCCGTATCGTGCAGCGCCTTCTTTACAAGGATTCTGTCGATGCCGACAACAACACCATAAAGTCTCTCGACAACACTCCGTTCTATAGGAAACAGAAGAGAGTGGCGCTTCGTAACTGTGGTATCATCGACCCCGAGATCATCGATGAATATATCGCTTACGACGGCTATCAGGCTCTTGGTAAGGTACTTACCGAGATGACTCCTGAGGACGTTATCGAAACACTGAAGGCTTCCGGCCTGCGCGGCCGTGGAGGAGCCGGATTCCCCACAGGCGTGAAATGGTCCTTCGCTGCAGGACAGCCCGGTCCGGAGAAATATGTCTGCTGTAACGCCGACGAAGGTGACCCGGGTGCATTCATGGACCGTTCCGTTCTCGAGGGCGATCCCCATGTTGTCATTGAAGCCATGATCATCGCCGGTTACGCCATCGGTGCCCACCAGGGTTACATCTATGTGCGTGCCGAGTACCCCATCGCTGTAAAGCGTCTCCGCATTGCCATCGGACAGGCAAAAGAATACGGCCTGCTGGGCAAAGATATTCTGGGCTCCGGATTCGATTTCGACCTGGATATCCGTCTCGGAGCCGGCGCTTTCGTCTGCGGTGAGGAGACAGCCCTCATGACCTCCATCGAAGGTAAACGAGGCGAGCCCAGACCCAGACCTCCGTTCCCGGCAGTAAAGGGTCTGTTTGAAAAACCCACTATCCTTAACAACGTAGAAACCTATGCCAACATTCCTCAGATCATCCTGAAGGGAGCGGACTGGTTCGCTTCCATGGGAACCGAGAAATCCAAAGGAACCAAGGTTTTCGCCCTGGGCGGAAAGATCAAGAATACCGGTCTTGTTGAGATCCCCATGGGAACCACTCTCCGTGAGATCGTGGAAGAGATCGGCGGAGGCATCCCCAACGGCAAGAAGTTCAAGGCTGCACAGACCGGCGGACCTTCCGGCGGATGTATTCCTGTAGAACATTTTGACGTTCCCATCGATTACGACAATCTGATCGCCATCGGTTCCATGATGGGTTCCGGCGGTCTGATCGTCATGGATGAAGACAACTGTATGGTGGATATCGCCAAATTCTTCCTTGAGTTCACCGTTGACGAATCCTGCGGAAAATGTACACCCTGCCGTATCGGAACAAAACGTATGTATGAGATCCTTGACAAGATCACCAAAGGACAGGGTACCCTTGAGGACCTGGACAAACTGGAAGAGCGTGCGACCTACATCACAGCCAATTCTCTCTGCGGTCTCGGTCAGACGGCCCCCAACCCCGTCCTGTCCACAATGAGATATTTCAAGGATGAGTATATCGCACACGTAGTTGAGAAGAGATGTCCTGCGGGGGTATGCAAGAGCCTGCTT
>CAJGDH010000044.1 GCA_904502145.1 uncultured Eubacterium sp. | reverse complement strand
GGATATGACGGACAGAAACAGGACATCCCCATTTGCCTTTACCGGAAACAAATTCGAGTTCCGTTCCCTGGGATCGGCCAACAGTATCGCCTGCTGCAATATCATGCTCAATGCAGCGGTAGCGGAAAGCCTGAGACAGTACGCTGACAGGCTGGAAGGTGCTGAAGACTTTGAGACATCCCTCCATGACCTGATCAAGGAAGTGATCGAGAAGCATGAAAGGATCCTCTTTAACGGAAACGGATACGGGGAGGAGTGGGTAATAGAAGCCACCGAAGTCCGCGGCCTTTCCAACCTCAAAACAACACCGGATGCCATGCCGCATCTTCTGGATAAGAAAAATATGGACATGCTCCTGAGCCATAAGGTATTTACCGAATCCGAGCTCCATTCCAGATGTGAGATCATGCTGGAGAATTACTGCAAGAGTGTAAATATCGAAGGACAGACCATGGTGGATATGGTGAGAAAGAATTATCTTCCCGCCATAGAAGATTACCTTTACAATCTGGCCAAAACCACATCGATGATGCAGTCAGTCAGTGACCGGGTGAAATGCAACTATGAGATTTCCACCATGGAAAGGCTTTCCGAGCTGACGGATTATATCCTGGAAAGAGTGAAGGATCTTGAAAAAGCCCTGGAAGATCTGAAAGGATATGAGGACGTCCTGTCCACATCACAGGCAATCCGGGATGACGTACTTCCGAAGATGGAACATCTGAGAAAACATGTGGACGAGGCGGAGATGCTCGCCAGCGAAGACTGCTGGCCGTTCCCGAGCTACGGGAAGCTGCTGTTTTCCGTTTATTGACAGGTGTTTATCTTCATCTGATATAACAGACGGAGGGAGGAGAACGATTTGGCAGCATTTGATCGTGTGAGATCAGGGATACCTGATATGGATAAAGCACTGGACAATATCAGACTGGGCGACAATGTGGTATGGAGAGTCTCCTCACTGGAAGAGTTTAAACTCTTTATGGAGCCCTATGTCGATCAGGCGGTAAAGGACAAAAGAAACATTATCTATTTCCGTTTTGCCAGTCATGAAGCCCTGGTGGAAGACCGCCCGGAGGTGAAGACCTGCCATATTCCTCTTTCACACCGTTTTGAGACATTTACCGTAGAGATCCACAACATTATAGAGAGGGAAGGAAAGGATGCATTTTATGTCTTTGACTGTCTTTCCGAACTGCAGACCGCCTGGGCGACAGACCTGATGATGGGTAATTTTTTCCGGGTGACCTGCCCTTTCCTCTTTATTCTTGATACGGTAGCCTTCTTTCCGATCATACGCGGTAAACATTCATTTCATGCCATAAACAAGATTTTAAATACCACCCAGCTTTTTCTCGATGTCTATTCCGACCGGGGAGTCACCTACGTCCGTCCGGCCAAGGTCTGGCAGAGGGATTCGGAAACCATGTTTCTGCCCCACATCTACAACAGGGAGAACGGGACTTTCCGCCCCATCCTGGACGGGGTACACTCCAGTCGATTCTATCAGATGCTGGGAAGATTTCAGAGACCGGGGGAGGAGCAGTATATCGACTCCTGGGACCGCTTTTTCAATACGGCCCGGATCATGTATGAAAACCGGATGGATCTTAAAGATGTCTGCAGTACCATGTGCAATATCATGATGAGCCGGGATGAGAAAATGAGGGAGATGGTACTCCGGCATTTTGAACCCGAGGACTATTTTCTCGTCCGCAGTCATATGATCGGAACAGGACTGATCGGAGGTAAAGCCTGCGGCATGCTCCTGTCCAGGGCGATCATACGCAATCTTGCCCCCCGGATCAGTGAGATCCTGGAACCTCATGATTCCTTCTTCATCGGTTCCGACGTCTATTATACTTACATCGTGGACAACGGTTTCTGGGATCTTCGTATCCGGCAGAGGACCCGGGAGGGATATTTCAGCCTGGCCGAAGAATTCGCCGACCGCCTGAAGACGGGGGTTTTCTCGGAGGATATGAAGGACCGGTTTACCAACATCCTGGAGTATTATGGCCAGGACCCCTATATCGTACGGTCCAGCAGTATACTGGAAGACGGCTTCGGCAATGCCTTCGCAGGAAAATACGAATCGGTATTCTGTGCCAACCGGGGAACGATGGAAGAGAGGCTGGAGGAGTTCGAAGAAGCCATCCGTATTGTCTATGCCAGCAGTATGGGTCTGTCAGCCCTGGATTACCGCAGAAGGCGTGGACTGGACGAGAGGGATGAGCAGATGGCCCTGCTGGTCCAGAGGGTATCCGGATCCTACTACGGATCCTTCTATATGCCCTGTGCGGCAGGGGTCGGCTATTCCTTCAGCCCCTATGTCTTTCTGTCCAGTATGGATCCCGGAGCAGGCATGCTGAGACTGGTGATGGGGATGGGGACATCTGCGGTAGACCGCACGGAAGGATCCTATCCAAGGCTGGTATCCCTCGACAATCCTACATCCACCACATTTACCTCGGCCCGTGAGAAGCACCAGTTCTCCCAGAGAAAGGTGGAAGCCATGGATGTGAGCGTACACAGGCTGACCCAGATAGAACTTAAGGAGATCATGCCCAAGCTTCCTCAATACCTGGCCAGGATCCTGCTGGAACACGATTACGAAGCGGAGAGGATGTTCCTGGACAGGGGAACGGTACGAGACATACGGTTTATCTCCTGTGAAGGGATCGTGAAAGACAGGGAACTGATGGAACAGATGAGAACAATACTGGAGACCCTTCAGTCAGAGTATCAGCAGCCTGTGGATATTGAATATACCATCAACCTGTCTGAGGAAGGGGAGCACTCCATCAACCTTCTCCAGTGCAGGCCTCTCCAGGTTTTCAGGGATGAGGGGATCGTGCAGATCCCGGAAGGACTGCCGGATTCCATGATCATCCTGGAGAACCACGGATCTTCCATGGGCTTGTCCAGAAAGACTGCCATCGACCGTATCGTGCTGGTGGACCCGGTCTCCTATTACAACATGCCTTACGTGGACAAACCGAAGATCGCCGGCCTGATCCGAAAGATCAACTGGAGATACAGAGGCAGCGGAAAGCATATGATACTGATCGTGCCGGGCAGGATAGGGACCTCTTCACCGGAGTTGGGCGTGCCGACCACATTTGCGGATATCAGCGAATTTGAAGTGATCTGTGAGGTGGAAGAAAAAAAGGCAGGATACAACCCTGAATTATCCTACGGGAGCCATATTTTTCAGGATCTGGTGGAGGCAGAGATCCTCTATACGGCCATATTTTCGGACAGCAGAACCAGGGTATTCGATGTGGATAAACTGAAGGGTTATCCGGAAATCTCCCATGAACTCTTTACCGATACAGACGATATATCAGCAAAAGGGATCATAAAGGTTTATGATACAGAAGAAGGAGGATGCATGCTCTACCATGATCTTGAACAGGAACATCTTGTCCTGACCATGGGTTCATGATTAACTGAAAAAACTTGACACATTTGCTGTCCGAACGTATAATTATTAATGATATCAATGGCGATATCGTTTTAATCTTGTTAAGCTTTTTTGTTTCGGAGGCAATGGCGTCTCGGGTTTATCCCGGGGCGCCTTTTTTCATTTATCCGCATGGCAGTAACTCATCCGGGAGGATATTTTATGAAAGAATTATTTACTCGTATCAGCAAAGAGGGATTATACCGGCCCTCTTTTGAACATGATAACTGTGGGATCGGAGCTATTATAGATATAGAGGGACGGCCCAGCCATAAACTTGTGAGCGATGCCCTTTCCATCGTCGAGAATCTGGCCCACCGGGCCGGCAAGGACGCGGAAGGGAAGACGGGGGACGGTGTCGGGATCCTGACCCAGATTCCCCACAGCTTCTTTGTCAGAACGATGGGGGAACAGGGGATCCGGCTTCCGGGATTGCGGGAATACGGGGTCGGTATGTTTTTCTTCCCTCAGAATGAACTGGACAGAAGGCTGGCGAAATCCATGTTTGAGATCATCGTCCGCAAGAACGGACTGAAGATCCTGGGCTGGCGAAAGGTGGAATCCAACCCTGACATCCTGGGAAGCAAGGCCAGGGAATGTATGCCGTCCATCTGGCAGGTCTTTATCGGCAGACCTCCCAAGATCAGGGAGGATATCGATTTTGACCGTAAACTGTATATCGTGAGAAGAGAGTTTGAACAAAGCAATGTGGACACCTATGTTCCTTCTCTGTCCTGCAGGACCATCGTCTACAAGGGGATGTTCCTGGTGGGGCAGCTCAGGTCTTTCTTCTGTGATCTTGAGGCTCCGGATTTTGAATCCTCCATTGCCGTGGTCCATTCCCGTTTTTCCACCAACACCACACCCAGCTGGAACAGGGCCCACCCCAACCGTTTTATCGTGCATAACGGGGAGATCAATACCATAAAGGGGAATGCGGACAAGATGCTCGCCAGGGAAGAGACCATGCACACCTCACTTTTCTCCGACGATGATATGACAAAGGTCCTTCCGGTGATTTCCCAGAGCGGTTCTGATTCCGCCATGCTGGACAACACCCTTGAGTTTCTGGTGATGAGTGGTATGGACCTGCCTCTGGCCGCCACGATCCTCATCCCGGAACCATGGGCCCACAATGAGACCCTCTCCCGGGAGGAAAGGGATTTCTACCAGTATTATGCCACCATGATGGAACCCTGGGACGGTCCTGCCTCCATCGTATTTTCAGACGGGGATGTGATGGGAGCCATTCTGGACCGCAACGGTCTGCGCCCCTCCAGATATTATGTGATGGATGACGGCAGGCTGATCCTTTCCTCCGAAGTCGGTGTACTTGAACTGCCGGAAGACCACGTGGTGAAAAAGGAGAGGATTCATCCCGGGAAGATCCTGCTGGTTGACACAAAACAGAAAAGAATCATTCACGATGATGAGATAAAAGAGAAGTATGCCCTTGGCAAACCTTACGGTGAATGGCTTGACAGTCAGCTTCTGATGCTTTCTTCCCTTCATGTTCCCAACAGGAAGGTGAAAAAATATAAACCGGATGAGCTTGCCAGGCTGCAGAAAGCCTTCGGCTATACCTGGGAGAACTATCATGACAGCATACTTTCCATGTCACTGACCGGGACTGAGGCCATCGGTTCCATGGGGGTGGATACACCCATCGCGTCCCTGTCCGGTGAATACCAGCCTCTGTTCTACTATTTTAAACAACTGTTCGCTCAGGTCACGAACCCGCCCATCGATGCCGGAAGGGAGGAGATCGTCACTTCCAGGACAGTATATGTGGGCAAAAACGGAAATCTCCTGGAGGAAAAACCGGAGAACTGCCAGGTCCTGAAGATTGACAGTCCCATTCTGACGGATCTGGAATTACTGAAGATCGAAAATATGAAAGAGGAAGGATTCAAGGTCTCCAAAGTATCCACCCTTTTCTACAAATCAACCCCCATGAGGAGGGTACTGAACCACCTGTTTGTTGAGGTGGATAAAGCATACAAAGAAGGAGCAAACATTCTGATCCTTTCCGACAGGGGAGTGGACGAGAACCATGTTCCCATCCCGTCCCTTCTCGCTGTCGCCGCGGTACATAAGCATCTGGTGGATACCAGAAAATGTACGGCCATGTCCCTGATCGTCGAATCCGGGGAGCCGAGGGAAGTCCATCATTTTGCCACCCTTCTGGGCTATGGAGCTTCGGCGGTGAACCCGTATCTGGCCCATGCCACCATAGGCCGGCTCGTGGAGGAGGATCTTCTGGACAAAGATTACTATGCCGCCGTGGAAGATTATGACAGGGCCATCCTTTTCGGGATCGTGAAGATCGCCTCCAAGATGGGCATCTCCACCATCCAGTCTTACCAGGGCAGCAAGATCTTTGAAGCCATCGGTATCTCGGAAGAGGTGATCCGTGATTATTTTACCGGAACAGTCAGCCGGGTGGGAGGTATCGGCCTGGAGGATATCGGAAGAGCGGTGGACAAACAGCACAGCAGAGCATTTGATCCCCTGGGTCTTAGCGTGAATCTGGAACTGTCCGCTTCCGGAAGACATAAGGAGCGGAGTCAGGGGGAAAAGCACAGATATAACCCGGGGACCATCCACCTGCTGCAGCTTTCCACAAGGGAAGGAGACTATGATAAGTTCAAAGAATACACAAAGATGGTGGACAGTGAAGAGACCGGATATCTGAGAAGCCTGATCGATTTTGTGTGGCCGGAAGAAGGGATAGCCCTGGACCAGGTAGAACCGGAAGAATCCATTGTGCGAAGATTTAAAACCGGTGCCATGTCCTACGGTTCCATCTCTGAGGAAGCCCATGAAACCCTGGCCATTGCCATGAATCATCTCCATGGAAAAAGCAACAGCGGAGAGGGCGGAGAGAGTGAGGAACGTATAAGGTCGGCGGGAACGGAGGATGACAGAAGTTCGGCCATCAAACAGGTTGCCAGCGGCAGGTTCGGTGTGACCAGCCGGTACCTGGTGAGTGCCAGGGAGATCCAGATAAAGATGGCCCAGGGGGCTAAACCTGGTGAGGGCGGCCACCTGCCCGGTAAAAAAGTCTATCCCTGGATCGCCAGGACAAGACATTCCACTCCGGGTGTCAGCCTGATCTCACCACCGCCCCACCATGATATTTATTCCATAGAGGATCTGGCACAGCTTATCTATGATCTGAAATGTGCCAATAAGGATGCCAGGATCTCCGTGAAGCTGGTGTCGGAAGCCGGGGTGGGAACCGTGGCGGCCGGCGTCGCCAAGGCCGGGGCGGCTGTAGTCCTGGTATCGGGGTACGACGGAGGAACCGGGGCAGCTCCCTTGTCCTCCATCCATAATGCGGGACTGCCCTGGGAACTGGGTCTGGCGGAAACCCATCAGACCCTGCTCGCCAACGGTCTGCGCAACCGTGTCATCATTGAGACGGACGGGAAGCTGATGAGCGGGAGAGACGTGGCGATCGCCGCCATGCTGGGCGCAGAAGAATTCGGATTTGCCACGGCACCTCTCATCACCCTGGGATGTGTGATGATGAGACAGTGTCAGTCGGATTCCTGCCCTATGGGTGTAGCCACCCAGAATCCGGAACTGAGGAAACGTTTTGCCGGGAAACCGGAATATGTGGAGAATTTTATGCTCTTCATCGCCAGGGAGCTCAGGGAGATCATGAGCCGGCTTGGGATACGGACAGTCGAGGAACTGGTGGGAAGAAGTGACCTGCTTACCATGAAGAAAGGACTCTCCGAAAAGCAGAAGAAGATCGATCTCTCCGGAATCCTGCTTCATGTGGACAGCGGACACATTTCCCATGATGAAAAGTATCTGTATGATTTCAACCTGAAAGACACCAAGGACGAGAGCTTTCTTCTGAAATCAAAAGCCGTCAGAAGAGCCCTGGATACCGGAAAACGGACGGAGATAAAAGTGCATCTCAACAGTGTGGACCGGACATTCGGCACCCTGCTGGGAGCAGAGATAACCAGAAGGTATCCGGAAGGTCTCCCGGAGGATACCATTGTGGTAAGATGCAGCGGCTCCGGAGGACAGAGTTTAGGGGCCTTTATTCCCAGAGGGCTCTGTCTGAACCTGTCCGGTGACAGTAATGACTATCTTGGCAAGGGCCTGTCCGGCGGAAAACTGATCGTGTCCGCCCCTCCGGAGGCCAGATATGATCCGGGGGAGAATATCATCATCGGAAATGTTGCCCTGTACGGAGCAACTTCGGGCAAGGTGTATATCGCCGGTATGGCCGGTGAACGGTTTGCCATACGTAATTCCGGTGCTGTCGCCGTGGTGGAAGGAGTCGGGGAACATGGATGTGAATATATGACGGGAGGAACAGTTGTCGTTCTGGGACCCACCGGCAAGAATTTTGCCGCGGGGATGAGCGGTGGTGTAGCCTATGTACTTGATGAGAACAACACCCTCTATAAGAACCTGAACAAACAGCTGGTGAAAATGGAGAAAGTGGAACATAAGGAGGATCTTGATGAGCTGAGAAGAATCATTTCCGACCATGTAGAGGCTACCGGTTCAAAGAAAGGTAAGAAGATCCTGTCCGATTTCCATGCCTATGTCCCCCGGTTCAAAAAGATCATTCCGACCGATTATAAAGAGATCCTGAGGCTGATCGCCAAGGAGATCGAGGCCGGAGCCGATTCTGACAAGGCTAAGATCGAAGCCTTCAAGGCATTTACGGGAGGTGAGCATTGATGGGAAAAACATTTGGCTTTTTGGAATATGACAGAATGGACGGGCATGTGAGAAGTGAAGAAGAGCGCCTGGCGGATTTTCGCGAGTTCCACGAAAGCCTCGAGCTTCCTCAACAGCAGGAACAGGCTGCCAGATGTATGGACTGCGGAATCCCCTTCTGCCAGGCCGGGGTGAGCATCTCCGGGATGATCTCCGGATGCCCTCTTAACAATCTTGTGCCGGAGATCAACGAGCTGGTTTACCGGGGAAAAATGGCCGAAGCCTACCGAAGGCTCTCCATGACGCATAGTTTTCCCGAATTCACCAGCCGCGTCTGCCCGGCCCTCTGTGAGGCTGCATGTACCTGCGGCCTGCACGGAGAACCGGTGGCTACAAAAGAAAATGAAAAGGCTGTTATCGAATATGCATATGAGCATGGGCTGGTCAGGGAGGAAAAACCCCCTGTCAGGACCGGAAAGAAAGTGGCCGTGATCGGCAGCGGTCCTTCAGGTCTTGCGGCAGCTCAGCTGTTAAACAGAAGGGGACACCTGGTGACGGTCTATGAAAGAAGAGACCGTCCCGGAGGACTGCTCCGTTACGGTATTCCCAACATGAAGCTGGACAAATCACGGATCGCCAGCAGAGTCAGGCTGATGGTGGAGGCCGGGATCAGGTTTGTCCTGAATACGGATGTGGGGAAGGATCTGCACGCTTCGGAGCTGACCGGAGAGTATGACAGGGTGATCCTGGCCTGCGGGGCATCTGCTCCCAGGGACATCCGGGCTGAGGGAAGAGACGCCCAGGGCATATTTTTTGCGGTGGACTTCCTGTCCGGGGTCACCCGGAGACTGCTTGACAGCGGGTTTGAGGATATCCCCTATGATCTTGCAAAGGATAAAGATGTGATCGTCATCGGGGGAGGAGATACGGGGACTGACTGTGTGGGAACCTGTATCCGTCTCGGTGCAAGGAGCGTGACCCAGCTTGAGATGATGCCCGAACCTGCGGGTGCAAGGCTTCCTTCCAATCCGTGGCCCGAATGGCCCAAGATCCTCAAAGTGGATTATGGTCAGGAGGAGGCCATATGGAAATTCGGTCATGACCCCAGGATCTATCAGACCACGGTGAAGGAGTTCGTCAAAGACGAGAAAGGAAACCTGAAGGAAGTCGTCCTCATCAGTCTGACCCCTGTCAGGGACAAAAAAACAGGAAGGATCATGATGAACCCTGTCGAGGGTTCGGAAAAGAGATGTCCCGCCCAGCTGGTACTCATCGCGGCCGGTTTTCTCGGCAGTGAAAAGTATGTTACCGATGACTTCGACGTGGAGAGAGACGGGAGGACCAATGTGAAGACAGAGCCGGGATCCTGTGCCACCTCCCGGGACAGGATATTCGTGGCCGGAGACATGCATATGGGTCAGTCCCTTGTGGTCAGGGCCATCGCGGAAGGACGGGCCGCAGCCCGGGAAGTGGACGAAGACCTTATGGGATACACCAATCTGTAGGAATGCAGGAAAAGATAAAACAGGGAGAACAGTATGGTAAAAATCAATCAGAATTACATGAAGCTTCCGGGGAGCTATCTCTTCTCCACCATCGGGAGAAAGGTCAGGGAATATGAGGAAAAGAATCCGGATGTAAAGATAATCAGACTTGGGATCGGAGATGTGACTCTACCCATCGTACCTTCTGTCATCGATGCCCTCCACATGGCTGTGGATGAGATGGGCAGGAAAGAAACCTTCAGGGGATATGCTCCGGACCTGGGCTATGAGTTCCTTCGGGAAAAGATCGCGGAATATGATTACAGGGCAAGGGGATGTCAGATCTCCGCTGACGAGATCTTTATCTCGGACGGGGCCAAATGTGACTGCGGAAATATTCAGGAGATCTTCAGTACAGACAGCCGGATCGCCGTCTGTGATCCGGTTTATCCCGTCTATGTGGACTCAAATGTCATGGCGGGAAGGACAGGGATGTATGATCCCGGACAGCAAAGATTCGAGAGAGTGATCTATATGACTTGTATCGGGGAGACAGGTTTTCTGCCGGAGATCCCCGGGGAAGTACCTGACCTGATCTACCTGTGTTTTCCCAATAATCCCACCGGGGCGGTCATGAAAAAGGACCGGCTTCAGGAATGGGTGGATTATGCGAACCGTCACGGCTCGGTCATCCTCTACGATGCCGCATATGAGTCATTTATCTCGGATGAGGATATCCCCCATAGCATTTATGAATGTGACGGAGCCAGAAGCTGCGCTATCGAGTTCAGGTCTTTCTCCAAAACTGCCGGTTTTACCGGGCTCAGACTGGGATTTACCGTGATCCCCCGGGAACTGAAGGCGGAGGGAGTATCCCTTTGGGATCTGTGGGCAAGACGTCATGGCACAAAATATAACGGGGCCCCCTATATCATACAAAGAGCAGGGGAAGCCGTTTATTCCGAAGAGGGAAGAAAGCAGATCAGAAAGCAGGTTTCCTGGTATATGGATAATGCGAAGATCATATCGGAAGGATTGAAAAGAGCAGGATATGAGGTTTCAGGCGGAGTAAACGCCCCCTATATCTGGATGAAGACGCCCGGCAGCATGACAAGCTGGGAATTCTTTGATTATCTTCTTGAGGACATCCATGTGGTGGGGACTCCGGGTTCCGGTTTCGGCCCTCACGGAGAAGGATATTTCAGACTGACTGCGTTCGGAAGCAGGGAAGATACCATAGAAGCGATGGAAAGGATCGGGAAATGATCATGGAAAAGATACTTATCCTTGATTTTGGCGGACAATACAACCAGCTGATCGCCCGCAAAGTAAGGGAACAGCATGTATACGCGGAGATCAGGTCATACAACAGGATCTCTCTCCGGGATGTGCGCTCAGCCGGTTACAAAGGGATCATATTCACAGGAGGGCCCAACAGTGTGTATGAAGAAAGCTCTCCTCATTATGATCCGGCGATCCTTGAGGCGGGCATACCCCTCC
>CAJGDH010000043.1 GCA_904502145.1 uncultured Eubacterium sp. | reverse complement strand
TCCTTGACTTTGAGGTAGAGCTGGTACTGGCTCTCGTCCTCAACCTCGCGGGAATAACCGGTCCCGCCGAAGATGGCGGCGATCTGGGAAAGCATCTCCTCCTCGTTAAGAGGTGTATTATTCACAGGTGTATTGCTCACCCGGTCTTCCGCGGTCTTCTTATCCGGATTCCCCTCTATGACCTTAAATGATCTGCGTTTTTTCATCCTTTTTCCCCCAATTCTTTCCGGGAGACCTCCAGAGCAGCCTCGATGGTCTTGTCCATATCGTAATATTTATATTCTCCGAGTCTGCCGCCGAAGATCACCTTGTCCTCCCTGTCGGCAAGTTCTTTATACTGCAGGTACAATGCACCGTTTTTCTCATCATTCACCGGATAGTAGGGCTCGTCCCCGGGTTTCCACTCTGAGCTGTACTCCCGGGAGATCACTGTCTTCGGCAGGTCTCTGCCCTCGGCATCCTTGCCGAATTCGAACCATTTATGTTCGATGATCCTGGTCCAGGGTGTCTCACGGTCCGTGTAATTCACCACGGCGTTCCCCTGGTAATTGGCCTGGTCCAGAAGCTCTGTCTCGAAGCGGACAGACCGGTATTGAAGGTAGCCCAGCCGGTAGTCAAAATAGGCATCGATGGGGCCGGTATATACCACCCTGCGGGCCAGCGCGTCCCAGGAAGCTTTGTCTTCAAGGTAATCCTGTTCCAGCCTTACTTCGATGCCTTCCAGCATCCTTTCCACCATGCGGGTATATCCCCCCACAGGGATCCCCTGATACAGGGCGTTGAAATAGTTGTTGTCGAAAGTAAAGCGCACCGGGAGCCTGCGGATGATAAAGGCCGGCAGCTCCCTGCAGGGACGTCCCCACTGCTTCTCGGTATATCCCTTAACCAGTTTTTCATAAATGTCGGTCCCCACGAGACTGATGGCCTGCTCTTCCAGGTTTTTGGGCTCAGTGATCCCGGCTTCCTTTCTCTGCTCATCGATCTTTGCCGCGGCTTCCTCCGGGGTGATCACACCCCACATCCTGTTAAATGTATACATGTTAAAGGGAAGGGAGTAAAGCTCCCCCCTGTAATTGGCTACCGGAGAGTTGGTGAAGCGGTTAAACTCCGCAAATCGGCCCACATAGTCCCACACCTCTTTGTTGTTGGTATGGAAGATATGTGATCCGTACCGGTGAACATGGATCCCCTCCACTTCCTCGGTATAAACATTCCCCGCGATCCGGGATCTCCTGTCAATGACCAGGACCTTCTTTCCCGCCCCGGCTGCTTCCCTGGCAAAAACCGCACCGAATAAACCTGCACCAACGATCAGATAATCGTACATCCGTCTTCTCCTCTTCATCTGTCTTCTGTTTTACAGGGGCCTGCCGCAGAGTCATTTTCCGTCTTGTCCCTGCCTTATAAACCATATCCCTGTTACAGAAAATATAGCAAAAAAAGGCCGGGGAATCAATGGCTTTCATTGTTCCCCGGCCTGTTATATCCGTTATATTTTCCCGTATTTATACCGCGTCAGGCATGCCGTAATCTTTGTCGTAATCTGACTGCCGAATCATGCTCCGAGCTCATAGACAACCCTGGTATCCGCCAGGTAATCATGCAGCGCTTCCTTCTGCTCCCCTGCCCCGATGATCAGGTATCCGATATACAGGATAAAGGCCGACAGATAGCGGCCGATGATCTCCCGGAAAGCGATCTCGAATAAAGTCGGCTTCCTGTCCTCCGCGCTGACCACCCGAAGCTTCATCATCTTCTTTCCCACGGTTCCTCCGAAATAATAGGTAAGAAGAACAAAATAAACTATGGTGAGAAGATAGAGCATCACGTCCAGCACAGTGAAGGAGAAAAATACTTTCCTGGCCAGAAAATCGGCGGAAGAGCCGGGAAGAAAGATCATGAGGATCATCCGCAGAAGGACCAGCGGAACACCCACGATAACCTTGTCCAGCAGATAGGCCGTCAGTCTGACAAAGAATCCCGCATATACTCTGGAGGAGCCGCTCTTCTTTCTCGGCCGGACATATCTCCCGGCAGGCTCCTCATCCCGGGAAGTCTCCGGTCCGTCGGACTCCTCCGTTTCCAGGGGATCTTCTGAGAGATCAGACTCTCCCACCACCTGATAAACTGCAGGTTTCGCTGTGACATTCTCCGGGACCTCTTCCGTCACCCCGGGCACTTCATCTGTCTTAACCGGCATGGAGAGCTTAAAATCCGCAGCACTCTCCGTTACATTTTCTGCCGCATTCTCCAGAGCCGGGTCCACGGGCATATTTCTGTTATCTTGCATAATACATCAGCACCCCGCTCTCATCCTGTTCGATCCAGTCCTTTGCAGCCTGGATATCGGAATCCGTCCCGAAACGCTTCCCAAGACCGAAGAGACCGCCAAAGAGCTGCATCCACTGAGTATCATCAGCCGGCTGGAAGAAAGTGATCCCTTCCGATCCGACAGAAGCTGCATAAGCTTCCTTCATCTCCTCAAAACCCATGATCTCGTCGATCAGTTTATTGTCTTTTGCCTGCAGGGCAGAATAAATCCTGCCGTCAGCCAGCTTCTTGACCTGGGCGATATCCATCTTCCGGCCGGTGGAGACAATTCCTGTGAACTGGTCATAAGCCTCGTCCACAAGACTCTGGAGGATCTTTCTTTGCTCCTCGGTCATCTCGTGGGCGGCGGAACCGATGGTCTTGTTCTTTCCGCTGGTGATATCGATCTCGGAAACCCCGATCTTGTCCAGCATCTTCTCATAATTCATCAGAGAGATGATCACGCCGATCGATCCTGTCCAGCAGTTTCTGTTGGCATAGATCTTATCCGCTGCCATGGAGATATAATAAGCGCCGGAACAGGCCTGTGACGCAAAATAGGCATAGACCGGTCTCCCTGTCTTCTCCTTGTATTCCATCAGACGCAGATACATCTCATCACTGGCGTAGACCGTTCCTCCCGGACTGTCCACAAAAAGAAGAATACCCTTGTTCTTCTCGTCCCCCTCCATCTGTTCGATATATTTCAGATACATGGAATGGCGGTACTGGCTTCCTGATACAAAACTTGTGGGAGTCGCAGCGTCCTCCTGTATGGTTCCAACAATATCGATCTGTCCGATATACTCTTCATCCGGAAGACTTATCTTGTCTCCGGCCATTCCCAGGATCTGTTCCAGATTCTTCTGGGCAGTTGCTGTGGATTTCTCCTTCAAATCATTCATCATGATTGCTGATCTCACGCCGACCAGTCCTGTTGCGATAACAATACAGCACACAAGGGCGATTGCGATGATCTGTTTCTTTTTCATACGTGTCACCTGCTTTTCTTGATATGGGTCAACAAAGTTCTGAATAATCATATCTCATAACAGTGACAAATGCAAGGGAGATAGTTTCCCATCTTTTCCGGAATATGTGGTATAATTTTCAGTGAAAGCCACGGTCTTCCGGGATGCACGGACCAACCCCTCCGGAAGGCCATGACAGGTTCCATCAGGAGGTAGTTTTACTCATGCAAACAGAACAGATTCATCTGGATTATCCGGAAAAGACCATGTTCCAGATGATAGAGGAAATCTCCCGGAAATACCCCGGCGAATGTGCCTATGAATTTTACCGGAAAAAAACCAGTTACCGGACCTTTGTCCGCCAGATCGAGGATGCGGCAGCTTCTTTTCTTGCCCTGGGCCTTAAGCGGGATGACGTGGTCACCATCTGCATGCCCAACTGCCCCCAGGCCCTGGTATGCTTCTATGCACTGAACCGGGTCGGTGTGGTGGCCAACATGGTCCATCCCCAGTCCGCCCGGAATGAAATCTCCTACTACCTGACCTTCTCCTCCAGCAAGGCCATCCTTGTCCTGGACATGTTCTACGAAAAGGTCATCTCCGCCCTGGAAAATGTACCCCAGGCCGTCACTGTGCTCACCGCCAGAATGCAGGATGAACTTCCCCTCCATCTGGCCGGTCTCTACGTGGCGAAGGAAGGGAGAAAATATCTGAATTATCCCAGCGGCCCAAAGGCCATCCTGTGGAAACGGTTCGTTCACCTGGGAAAGAACATAACTCTTCCTCCCCCGGTTTACGACAAAGACCATACCGCCGTCATTCTCTACAGCGGAGGTACCAGCGGAGCCCCGAAGGGGATCTGTCTGACGGACATGAATTTCAATGCCCTGGCCCTCCAGGGTGTAGCAGCCATAGGCCTGGAGGTTCATGCGGGTCTCCGCATGCTCGCCTGCATGCCTCTCTTCCACGGGTTCGGTCTGGGCATCAACCTGCACACCATACTCATCCATGGTGCCTGCTGTATCCTGATGCCCTCCTTCAACGGCAAAACCTACGCGGACATGCTGATGAAGCGGAAGCCCAACTTCATCGCCGGAGTCCCCACCATCTTCGATGCCCTTCTGCATATCCCCCAGCTGGAACATGCGGATCTCAACTTCCTGATGGGTATGTTCTGCGGCGGCGATTCCCTCTCCGTGGAACTGAAGAAGAAGATCGACCATTTCCTGAAGGAGCATAATGCGGGCATCCAGGTCAGGGAAGGCTACGGACTCACAGAGTGTGTCACCGCCAGCTGCCTGACTCCCAAAGATACCTATCGGGAAGGCAGTATAGGCCTGCCCTTCCCCGACACTTACTATTGTATCGTGAAGCCCGGAACCGATGACGTCCTCCCTCCCGGTGAGGAGGGGGAGATCATCCTGAGGGGCCCCACCCTCATGAAAGGATACCTGAAAAACCCGGAGGAGACCGCCCGGACCCTCCGGCGGCTGGCCGACGGCAATATCTGGCTCTACACCGGGGACCTGGGCATGATGGACGAGGACGGTTTCGTCTACTTCAGGCAACGGATCAAACGGGTGATCATCACCAACGGCTACAACGTCTATCCTTCCCAGATCGAAAATGCCATCGACGGCTGTCCGGAAGTTTCCTACTCCTGTGTCATCGGAGTGAAGGATCCCCGCCGTATGCAGCGGGTGAGGGCCTACATTGTGTTGAAGGAGGGTTATGAGGCATCGGAAGAAACCCGACGGTCCATCATGGATCAGATTTCCCTCCACGTAGCCTCCTACGCACTGCCCAGGGAGATCATTTTCCGTGACCAGCTCCCCAAGACCCTGGTGGGCAAAGTAGCTTACCGGCTTCTGGAAGAGGAAGCGGAAAAAGAATAAATATGAAGAACGGAAATTCATAAGATATAAAAAATCAAGATCAGGATTCAGGAGAAAAGAATGAGCGAACAGATAAGAAAGCACAAAAAAATCAAACGGAACTTCGGCGACAGAAGAGACGGAAGAAGGGTCAAAGCCCCCGGCCTTCAGACGGTTATGGGCTATCTGCTTCCCAAAAGGACGGACTGCGAAGTCTATCTGAACGACAAGCTGGATGCCACGGAGCTGGTCGCCTACCTGGAAAAAAGGAATGCGGACCACCCGGATGAAAAGGCCACCGTCTTCCACTGTGCCGTGACCGGCATGGCGAGAATGGTGAAGGAAAGACCCCTGCTCAACCGTTTCATCCAGGGCTACCGCCTCTATGAGCGGAATGAGATCTCCATCAGCTTTGTGGTAAAAAGAAAATTTGCCGATAACGCGGAGGAATCCCTGATGGTCCTCACCCCCTCGGATGAGGATACCCTCGATACCATCAGCAGGAAGATCATCGGGGATGTGAAGGAGACCCGGAAGAGCGAACATGCCACCGGCGGCATCGACGAACTTCTGGACAAGTTCGCCGCCCTGCCCCGGTTTGTCCTGATCCCCGTCATCCGGATCATCAGATGGCTGGATTTCTGGGGGATCAATCCCAAAGTCCTGACGGACGGCGATCCCAATTATACCACCATCCTCTGCAGCAACCTGGGGAGCATCCGCTGCCCTTCCGTCTACCATCATCTGAACAACTACGGGACCAACAGTATCATGGTCACCATCGGCACCCTGCACAAGGAAGAAATGATCATGCCGGACGGAAGCACCCAGCTGCGGGATGTGATCGATATCGGCGCGACCCTTGACGAAAGGATCGCGGACGGCTTCTATTTCGCCAAAAGCCTCCGCCTGATGAAGCACATTTTCGCCCACCCGGAGATGCTGGAGCTCCCCATCGGGACGCCCAGCGGATTTGACTACTGAAGAAAAACCCATTACACGGTGATGTAATGGGTTTTTTATCGGTTATGAACTTGTCCCGGATCCTCGTCTCAGAATCCGTAATCAATATATACGATCTTGTTGTTCTTGATGTGAATATCGATAAATGCTTCCAGTCTGCCTTTTCTTCCTTCTTCTTTGAGGAAGGTCTTGTAGCTGGTCTCGTAACCGGCCACCGCGACTTTGCATCTTTTGCTGACTTTGTAGCTGTGTGCTTTTAATTTCTTTGTTTTGCCGTATCCGCTTACGGGGGAAGTTTTTCTTCCGTATCCGGAGATCTTGACCACGTTTCCGTTATAAACTGCCTTCATCTGCTTTTTCTTCAGCTCCAGTCCTCCGCCGTATCCGGAAACCCAGAAATCTTTGCTCTTTGCCTGGGCCGGAATCGATACGATGCCGAGGAGAACGAATAAAAATGCAAGGGAAAGAATTGAAGTCATTAATGTTTTTTTCATCTTATGTTACCATCCTGTCTTTAATCTTAATGTCCGACGGACACTTGTTTTTCATTTCTGAAGAGATGATAACACAGGAAATGTCACAGATACGTCACACACTTTTTAAAAAACAGATAATTTAAGATGAATATTGTTTTAATGACCGATGAATTCTTCCGTCTTTTTCATGATCTTCCGCAGATTGCGGATATCCTTATCCACGTCGTCTGTTTCCAGGGAATGATTTCCCCCTTTGATCAGATGACAGGGAATCTGCCTCCGGGCACACAGCTCTTCGATACTGTACTCCCCTTTCCCGACCCAGGGATCCTTTGTCCCGGTAAATGCGACGGCCTCCGCCATGGGAAAGGTAAAGGTCTGCTCCAGCGGGGTATAAAGGATCAGCCTTATCCTGTCTGCTGCAGGGCTTTCGGCCGCGATCTTCGCCGCCGCGATGGTCCCTATGCTTTTCCCGACAAAGAGGATATCCTCATATTCCGTAAGGTCCACATCCGCAAGCATCTCCACGGACTGTTCGAGGGCAATGCGGAAGGACTCTTCCATCTTTTCCCTGTCCCCCCTGATCTTGGGGGGAAATCCCTTGTAGGGGAGAAGAAAGATCTCATAGCCCAGGGCTGCTGCCAGCTTACGGCTGTAATGCATAAGTGGTTTATCTATGGTATATCCGATTCCCGGAAAAAAGACTGCCAGTTTCTTCATCACTTATCACCCCTCAATCCTTTGCCGGATTCCTTCCGTATCTATACCCGGGTGAGTCAGGTACATGCGGGTGATCTCCTCCGCCAATTTCCCGGAGATCCTATGTCTCTCCGCGATCTGCTTCACTGTCCTGCCCGCGTCAATGTCCTTCATGATCAGGGGGATGATCTTTCCCAGATCTTTGTTCTTCTTTTCCTTTATTCTCTTTACTCCTGCCTCAATCTCAGAGACCGGTAACGGTTCAAACATGCATATATCTCCTGTTTCCTCGGCCGGACGGGATGTCCCCCGGAATAATTGCGCCCGGTGACAGCCAGAAGGCCGCCTGCCTTTATCTCTTCTTCCACCCGGCTGACAACCTCATGAATATCTGCCGGTTTCCTTATATTCTTAATGATCCACTCCAGGATATAGCCCAGTGCCGTGGTCTGTCCGGGGTCACAAAGCTGTTCCAGATAACGGACATCGATCAGTTCCCGGTCAATGATCACGGAATCCGTCCCGCCGGTCTTGATCTTTAGCCGGTCGGGAACCCTGCCGGGGATGATGATCCTCGACGGTTGTTTTCCCTCCGGACCCGGTGTCAGAGAACTCTCCGCCCTGCCGGAGGCATACGGCTGTCCATCCGCATATTTCCTGCAGATCTCCCCTGCATCCTTCGTGACGTCATGGACCTTGTAACAGTCCATCCGGATCACCTGGTCGGAGACCCTGAGGTAATCCCCGGAGCTTCCCACCACGATCAGGAAAGATATCCCCAGCTCCTGATAAAGCTTCCGGATGGTGCGAAGTAAGGGAGTGATGGGTTCCTTCTCATCCGGGACCAGTTCGGCCATCATCCGGTCGCGGATCATGAAATTGGTGGCGGAGGTATCTTCATCGATCAGGAGAAGGTCGGATCCCGCCTCCAGGGCCTCCACCAGGTTTGCCGCCTGGGAGGTGGAGCCGCTGGCATTCTCCGTGGAGAAATCCCCCGTGTCCTGGTCAGTGGGCAGATGATTGATGAAGCCGGATATATCCGTATGATTGATGCTTCTTCCGTCTTCCGCCCGGATCTTCATTGCATTTTCCCGGGAGACCACATACTCCCTTCCATCTCCTGCGATGTGCCGGTAAACCCCCTGCTCCAGTGCTTTCAGCAGGGTGGATTTGCCATGGTAACCTCCGCCGACGATGGTGGTGACCCCCTCCGGGATCCCCATGCCGGTGATCCGTCCCTTATGGGGAAGGTCCAGTTCCACCTTCATGGTCTCGCAGGAGACAAATGGAACCGCGCCTTTCATAGGCAGGTCAGACACTCCGCTCTCCCTGGGGAGGACAGAACCGTCAGCGATAAAGGCCACAAGGTGCCTCCGGTCCATTTCCTTCCGGATGGCATACTGGTCGTCGCACAGGTCTATGGCGTCCTTAAGCTGTTTTTTCTCTTTTTCTTTCCATTGACGGTAGAAAAGAGTTCCCCGGGCCAGAGCCGGGACATGATCAAAGAGGAGCTTTGCCATCTCCTCCGCAAGGATGGTCCTTCCCCTGGCGGGAAATCCCATCTCGAAGCGGATCTCCGTCTTGTCTTCCGAGAAAATGACGGCGATCCTTTCCATGACCTTCTGTCCCACGGAACAAGTACTTATCCGTCCGCTCTTGCCGGACCCGGAAACCGACCGGTCCATGTGGAAGAGCTCCCGCCGGAATTTTCTTAACACCTGGTCTTCCAGAGTGATCTTTCTTTGCCGCAGGTTCTCCGCTTCCGGCTTCTCTCCCCCGGTTCTTTTGTAGTATTCTTCCGGAAATCCATGGTCCCGGGCGTTCATTTCCAGCCTCATCCTGGAGGGTGAGGCAAAGGGGTCTCCCTGGACATGGTCGATGTGGAGAATAAAACGGTCAAAGCGGTAGCTGCCCTTCAGCTCCTTGTACATTCCGTAGCTTTTATGGTTGATACGATACAGATCTTTTTTCAGTTCTTCAGCCGATTTCATAGATGCTTCCTGTGTTGATTTATTCTGGTCTGTTGATTTATTCTGTTCTTTTGATTTATTCCGGTCTTTGTTCTTCCTGTCTTCGCCTGGTACAATCGGGCAGGGTCAGAGGCTGATCCTCAGGAGGACGGGATTGTGATCCGAGTTCCTGAATTCCAGGTCCAGATTCTTCATCTCCTCCACCTGAATATTATCGGACAGGATGAATCCGTCGATCAGGTAATATTGGAAACTGTCGTGGTCGGCGCCTTCGTAAACCTGGTCCAGGCTACGGCAGCTTGGCGGTTCCCTGTCCATCAGGAAGATCCATCCTTCCCCGAACCGGTCTTTTTCCATCACTCCCGGCTGCCATTTTCCAGGCTGAGCCGGATAGGCTTCCCGGTCCTCCGGGGAGAAAGACTGATTAAAGTCCCCCCCTGCTATTACATAATTGCCCTTCCCTCTCTCCTCATTCAGAAGATCAGCCAGCATCCTGGTCTGGGCAGCCCTTCCCTCCCCATCGTCATAGGCCTCCAGGTGAAGGTTGAAGAGGACCAGCTCTTTTCCTGTCTCCTCCGAATTGTCATCATAGATCGGAATCCTTGTTTCCACCACGCAGCGCTTCAGATTGATGGTCCTTATGGGCCATTTGAAGGGAATCGGCAGCTGGATCCGTCTTGCTGATTCCACATGGCTGTCGGTAAATGTCATGACCCCTGCATCCAGCTTGCCTAAGGGAGGGATGGGATAAGGCACAAAGGATGCCTTATGGTTTATCCCATAGCTTGATTCGTAACCTGTGAATCTGTCCCTGATCATCCTGCATTCATCGATACGGTAGGATCTGGCAGAGCTCCGGTCCACCTCCTGAAGGAGCATGATATCCGGGTTCACCCCTTCTATATCGGACATGATTCTTTCCAGGTTTTCCCGGACCCTGTCCTCATCCGCAGACTTGACCATCTTTCCCCCGTCCATGAAAAAGTCCGCATTGTCCCCCAGAGCTCCATAGCCCACGTTCCAGGACATGAGGGTCAGCTGATCTCCGGTGTGATATCTTACATCCGCGCGGCCTGAGATCTCAAGGTCCTGCGTTTCCGCCGGTTTGTATTCCGTGATCGTCACATAGGCCAGAAGCCCTGCTGCCAGGACAACCGGGATCAGTATGATGATCAGGAATATACTGATTATTTTTTTCATACTCATAGCTTGCTGATTCTCCTTATTTTGTGGTCTGTACAGACACCGGTTTGTGTTTAATTCATCTGCTTGTAACATTACAGCGTAATCTTATATTCACAGTATAATTTACTCTGCCGGGAAAAGCAACAAAGCAGAAAAAGACTCCTGCCATGAGTCTCTCACAGCAGGAGCCTTTATCGTGGAGTAACTATAGTGAAAGAGTAATTCCTAGGTCAGAATCTGATCTGGTCCGGATCCATGCCTGAACATCCGAACTCTCCAAGCCCGTCGATCCTTGCCATATCTTCCTCTGTAAGCTCAAAGTCAAAGACCTTAAGATTATCGTGGATCCTGGACGGAGTGACTGATTTCGGAAGCGGGAGAACATCATGCTGCAGGCACCAGCGGATGCAGACATGTGCGACGGTCTTTCCGTATTTCTCTGCGATCTCCATCAGGTCCGGATTGCTGAGCACTTTTCCGTTGCCCAGAGGTGACCAGGCTTCGATCAGCATCCCTTTATCCTTGCAGTAACTGATCGTCTCTGTCTGCAGGAAGCCGGGGTGGAATTCGATCTGATTTACCATGGGGGGAACTTCCGTATCCATGAGGGGCTCCAGATGGTGCGGTTTGAAGTTGGATACACCGATGGCCCTGATCCTGCCGGCCTGATAGAGTTCGGTCATTGCTTTCCATGTACCGAGGTTCAGTTCTTTCCAGTTGTCAAACTGATGCGGCGCTGCCGGCCAGTGGATC
>CAJGDH010000042.1 GCA_904502145.1 uncultured Eubacterium sp. | reverse complement strand
GGAGAGATGGTCTCCCAGGCACTGTCACAAAAACCCTCCGGTTTGTTCCAGCCTTCGGCAACGAATTCTTTCCCCAGTTCCATGTCACAGGCATGTTCCAAAGGGTTTTCATATTCTGCGATCAGATCATCATAGCGGGCCATCCGCATGACCCTTATCCTTATTTTTTTCATAGATTGTACGATCCTTTCCCTGACACAGGTTCATTTATCTTATCTTTTAACGTTTAACGACTATCTTCATGATTTCATGGTAAGCGGCATAGAGTACCCCTGCGATGGGCCATACGATCCAGGTCAGATGCCAGCGGAAGGTCAGGAAGCTCCAGGCCAGATAAACTGCGGTGATGATCGCCCAGTAGATTCCGTCATATCTGCCGATCTTCTTATTCAGTCTGGTATAATCCCCCTCCTCGAGAAGTTTATCCATCCCTCCCTGACGTATACAGGTAAGGACGATCATCTTCACACCGATAGCACAAAAGACCAGCAGGGCTCCTACGCCTGCGGCTCCAAATGCTTCTCCGTGGTGGCTTCCCTGCAAAGCCACAATGAGGAACATGGGTACAGCACAGGCCACACAGAGGAGTATGCCGAGGATCAGGAGACGGTTGTGGGTTTCGGCATAGGAAGTCTTCCTTTCTTTGACCATTCCTCTCACACCGTATTCCGTATCGATATTACTGTTTTCCAGATATTCATAAGGTTTACCCTTAAGCCCGCAGTACAGGAACATTCCCACTGCGGGAACGATCATCAGAAAGAGAATGATCACTCCGATGATCCCGGCAAGATCTGTTTTTAAAGAAAGCAGTCCATCTTCCGACAGGCCTCCCAGCAGAAGCAAGGGTATGGGGGAAAGGATACAGAGCATGACACCTGTTGATATCATCCCTGCAGACCTCTCATTATGTTCAAGAAAGCTACTGGCCTCCTCCATGGAAACGCTTTTTTCCTTCTCCTCTTCCACCCCACTGTCCACCGGGACAAGGTTGGTCGGCTCTCTGTCATCGATCTCATCTTTCAGGAGATAGTCCGTACTTACATTGAAGATCTCGGAGAGCTGAAGGATCTTTTTCATATCCGGCATGGACTGGGCACTCTCCCATTTGGATACCGACTGTCTGGATACGCCGAGTTTGTCAGCCAGCTCTTCCTGGGACCACCCGTTCTTCTTTCTGTTCTCCATGATTTTATCTGCTAAGATCATTATTTTTTTCTCCCTTCGGGTTATCTGCTGTCTGTATTCTATCCCTTTTATGGTGTAGCAGACAAGCAATCTGACTGTTCAATCTGTCAACCACGGGTTGCAAACCTCTATTTTCCTATCTTACAGTCAATATTTATCCTGGTAGGAGGTGTATCGTAAGGCCAGATGACCAGTCTGACCCGGTTTTTTTCGCAAAGTTCTTTTTTTACCCGGTCAAGCTCCTGACGATGGTCCAGGGCTTCCTGACCTCCGAAAAATTTTACAGGATGATAGTGCTGAACCCCCTGATATTCGATCGCCGTCTTAAGGGAGGGAATATAAAGGTCCAGACTCTGCCGTCCCAGCCAGTCAGGACGGTACTGATATAAAGTGTCGGGGTATATTTTTCTGACTTCATGAAAAAGAGTCAGCTCATTTTTCCATTTTGGCCGGATGATCCCTTCCGCGGTAAGTCTGGTCCTGATCCTGGTCCTGGCCAGCCTCCAGTTGGTGGAGAAGCCATCCTTTTCTTCATAAAGGGCTATGTCCGTGTACCACCACTGAAACAGGGGCATGATCCTCCTGGTAAGATGATAGAAGAATTCCAGTTCGGAAGAAAAATAGCCGCATTCCAGGATGTGGTCGATATTTCTGCGTACATAAACCGTTCCGGCCGGATTATGGCAGAAATGGATGCCGCCCTGATATCTGGCCAGCCGGTCGGGGAGATAGGGAGACCGCAGGACGACCCCGTCTTCCCACAGATGGTTCTGATACCAGGGAAGGGAATAATCGTAGAGGGAATACCCTCCGAAAAGATCCTGGGTCCCGGCGGTATACAAGAGATGAAACATCAGAAGGATATCATCCATCTTCCTCTTGTCGAACACTGCCAGGTAATGAACTTTTTCTTCATCAGGGAAGAGGTTCTTAACCGGATGAAAGAGATCGGCTCTCCCGCAGACATCCGTGATCACGAAGAACTGGGATACAAAGCTTTCCGGGAAAAGGAAGCAGGCCTGCCGGTCCGTATCCAGTCCGGCAAACTGGTCAAGAAATGCATCGACATAATCGTTATTCTCCGGAATCTCGGATGATTCGATCAGGTTTTTTGTCGCATAGCGGTAGGGAAGGTCCGACCAGGACAGCTGTACCAGAAAGCGCTCATACTGCCCGGACACATATTCATCCCTGAGTTCGGAAAAATCCTCCCTGTAGGATTCATGTTCCTTAAGGAGGTCATCAAGCGTGGTAAAAACAGACATCTCATGGTAGCCGGGATAACGTTCCCAGAGCATTTCAAGCCGGTCGAAGGAATGGGAAAAAACGGTCTTCTCATGGACGGGAGGATACAAAGAGCTGCCTTCCCGGTTCTTATCTGAATTCATAATAATCCCTCATTCATGCGGAAGATGAGAATCCTCTCTCTTTTATCCTCACCTTCAAACAGGTCGCTGCAGTCTGTCTCATCCAGAAAACAGAGCTCATCCACCGTCATCAGATAAGAGACATATTCATCTGAAGGATAATAAAAAAACAGAAGGATCTCCCTGGGAGCATCATACCACGATTCTCTGATCTTCCCCATAACCTTTTGAAGGATCTCCGTGGAGAAGGGATTGAAAAAATAGATCCGGTCCACATCGGCAGGGACAGAGAAAGCCTCAGCCCCCGTCCGGATATATTCCGTCCTCCTTCCGGACACTGCATCTTCCTTGTTTTTTAAGGCTGCACTCCAGAGCCTCTCATCGATCTCGATACCCAGACACCTGCATCTGGTCTGCCAGGAGAGAAAGAAACCCACTCTCCCCTTTCCGCAGCCATAATCCAGGACCCGGTTCTTCCTGGTGATCAGCCCTCCGGATGACAGCCTTTCCAGCACCTTGTAGGGTGTGGGCTCATAGGGATAGCGATATCTGTCGGCATGGGAATCATCCCTCCCTGAAGTTTTTATTTTTAGGAACCTGTCCCATTGATGTTCATTCATTGTTTTTTCCGTTGCTTTTCCTGTAATTTAAATGATACAATATAAATAATACCTGAACCTTGGGTCAGGTCAAGTTTTAGTTGATTATTCAGGAGGTTTTTATGGATATCTTATCAGTATTACAGTTATTCGGCGGAGTCGGCCTGTTTCTGTTCGGTATGAGTCTGATGGGTTCCTCCCTGGAAACCCTTGCCGGAGGCAGTCTTCAGAAGATCCTGGAGACTTTGACCACCAGTAAGAAGAAGGGGGTTGGAGAACTCAAAGGCTGGGGCCTTGGAACAGGAGTTACCGCCATCATTCAGAGTTCAGCCGCCACGACGATCATGCTGATCGGTTTTGTCAATGCGGGAATCATGAAATTATCCCAGGCGATTCCTGTTGTTCTCGGTTCAAACGTCGGTTCCACTGCAACCGCTCAGATTTTAAGACTTGGTGACATCGGTTCGGGCACTCTGGTACTGAAACTGCTCAAACCATCCTCTTTTGCCCCTATGCTCGCGGGTGTGGGTGCATTTATCATTCTCTTTTCCAAGAAGAAAAAACTGAAAAATGTTGCGGGCATCCTGATGGGGCTGGGTATCCTTTTCTACGGTATGACCATGATGGAGAGTGTATTTGCCCCGCTAAAAGAGTCCCCTGCCTTCCAGAAGATTTTCCTGTCCTTCCAGAATCCTCTTCTCGGTATTGCGGCCGGTCTCCTCATTACCGCCATCATTCAGAGTTCCAGTGCTTCCGTCGGTATCCTTCAGGCCCTTTCTGCCACAGGTGCCGTCACCTTCGGGACAGCGATTCCCATCATCATCGGCCAGAACCTCGGTAAATGTATGACTATTATTCTTGGAGCCATCGGAGCAAACAAAAAGGCCAAAAGGGTCTCCTTAAGCTACCTGCTGTTCAATATTTTCGGTGCGATTTTCTTCTTTGTTGTGATCTATGGTATCCATTATACCGTGGGAATCCCCATGCTGGCCAAGACGGTCAACCGTGGAGACATCGCCAACGTACACCTGGGATTCAACCTGATCACCAGTCTCATCCTTCTTCCCTTCTCTGCCAAGATGGCCGATCTTACCGGTAAGATCATCGGTGAAGATCCTGTGGACGAGATAGAAAAAGAATTCATGAAACTGGATGACAGGCTTCTTCAGACTCCTGTGGTCGCTCTGGAGCAGTGCAATAATCTGATGAAGCAGATGATCGACCGCATCCAGGAAAACTACAAACTTTCCACAGATCTCATCGAGAATTACAATGAGAAAAGCTTTGCCACACTTGAGAAAAATGAAAGCTTTGCGGACCGGTGCGAGACGGCTCTGGCATCCTATATCATACGGATCGACCGTTCAGATCTGTCTGAGGACAACAAGTTTATGATCTCTGAAATCCTCAATTCTGTCAGTGACCTGGAACGTATAGCGGACTACTGCATGAATATTGCTTTTGAAGCCAGGGATATGTCTCTCACGAATACCGGGTTCTCCGAGAGCGGTTTGAATGAGATCCGTCTGATCACGGCTGCAGCCGGTGAGTCCCTGGACCGCCTCTTTACCGCATACAGGGACAGGGACCGTGACAGCGCCATCCGCGTTGAGCCTCTGTCAGAAACCATCGAACAGATGAGGGATATCATGAAGGATCACCACATTGTAAGACTTCAGGATGGCATCTGCAACGCCAGAAGCGGTGCGGTCTTCTTTGATATGATCAACTGTTTCGACCGGATCGCCGCCCACGCAGGAAATGTATCTCTCCACATCATCAAGAGAATGGCTGCAAACCGCAGCTTCGACGAGATGCATGGCACCACCCAGGATGTATCCGGAGAAGAATTCATCAGGATCTTTAAAGAATATGAAGATACCTATCTGACTCCTGTTAAGGAAAATATCAGTATTACCGCATAACGGTCACTTCAAAAAGATATTGTAACTAAGCATTAAAATAACCGGCATATTGTGATATGCCGGTTATTTTTGTCCTTGGGATAAGATGATGACCCTGAATTACCTGGCAGTCTGAGGCTGTTTAACCCAGAGTTTCGGAAATCTTCACCAGTTCGTCTCTTATGGCGATATGCTGTGGACATACTTCCTCACAGGCACCGCATTTTATGCAGTCAGCCGGTCTTTTCTTTCCCTGTCTTTCCACAAGACCGTCGATCTGGCTTTTCGCCTGTTTCATATTCCCGTAGAGAGTATAATTGTTCATTGCGGTAAATGAGCCGGAGATCGCGATGTCCATGGGGCAGACCTTGGCACAATAATTGCAGATGGTACAAGGGATAAGAGGAATCTTGTTCAGCTCCTCTCTGGCTGCATCAAGAACCTTTTTCTCCTTCTCGCTGACACCCTTGAATCCCCTCATATAGGACAGATTGTCTCTCATCTGTTCCAGATTGCTCATGCCGGAAAGTACCGTGATCACTCCGTCCAGATCTGCGGCAAAACGTACTGCCCAGCTCGCGCAGGATGACTCCGGCTCTGCGGCTTTGAACACGTCTTTTACCGGCCCGGGCGGGTTGGCCAGCATTCCTCCCTTAACCGGTTCCATGATTATTACCGGCATATTGTACTTGCGGGCCATTTCATAGATTCCCCTGGACTGGATCGCAGGGTTCTCCCAGTCTGCATAATTGATCTGCAGCTGAACAAATTCTGCTTCAGGATGAGCTTTAAAGATCTCTTCCAGCTCTTCCGGAGTCGAATGGAAAGAAAAACCGATATGCTTGATCAGACCTTCTTCCTTCTTCTCTTTTACAAAGTTCCACAGATCAAAATCATCGAAGAAATGTGTCCTTTGTTCCCCCAGATTATGCAGCAGATAGAAATCAAAATAGCCTGCGCCTGTTCTCTCCAAAGAAGTTTCAAACTGGGCGATGGCATCCTCCCTGGTCTTACAGTTGATCCAAGCCGCATTTTTTGTCGCCAGCTGAAAACTCTCCCTGGGGTATCGTTCCACCAGGGCTTTTTTGATGGTCTCTTCACTTCCCTGATAAGCCCATGCAGTATCAAAATACGTGAAGCCTGCTTCAAGAAATTCGTCAACCATCTGTTTGATCTGCTCAAGATCAAATTCCTTTGTGTCACCGATCCTAGGCAGTCTCATCAGCCCAAAACCGAGTTTGCCGATCTCTTCTCCAAGATAACTCATCATATTCCTCCCTTTCATCCTTTAGTCTGTTTATCTTCTTTAATTGGTATCGTGCTGAAGAAAAATCCGGATATTTCTTCAGGAGTGTACTCTTCATGTTCCATCCACCAGCGGACGGTTTCGGCAAAAGCGCTGGTCAGATGGTTGAGAAGATACTCCCTGGGAATATCCTGATCATAGTTTTTCAGTTCCTCTTCGAACAAATCTCTCAGGTATTTCTTAAAATAACACATAAAAATCTCACCGCTCTCACAGGACAGGATACCTTTGATATACGCCTTACTGTCCCTGAGATGATAAAGGATATGCGTCACCTCCGTCCTGGGATCTTTCCCGCTGACGGAGAAATCGTGGGTATTCTCCCTGGTCAGATGATCGGAGAATACATGGTCGAATATCTCTGTGCCAAGAGCCTTAAGAAGTTCATCTTTCGTTTCAAAATGAGAATAAAATGTACTTCGGCCGATGTCAGCCCGGTCTATGATATCCTGAACGGAAATATTCGAATAGCTCTTTGTCTCCAGCAGGCCGGTAAATGCCTCAAATACAGCCTGTCTTGTCTTCCTTCTGCGGCGGTCCATAGATCATCCTCCGGTACATTTTCCAAAAAATGTTCAGTAACGTACACATCTAATCATCTGATTATTGTTCCTATATATATAAAACAATATAATCAAAACCGAACAAGATGTTCATTTAATTTTATTATAAAGATTGACCGCCGGCTTGTCAATTCCCTGTCAGCTTTGCTCCGGGAACAACGGCCGGTCAGGGATCAGGATAAGGAGTAAATTCATGACAGCAAATACCGGTGATTTTTTCAAAAGAGCAAATGATTTCCTGGCAGGGTGGCCTATGACCCTGATCGGCGGCATATTTCTCGTCGCCTCCTTCATCCTTCCCAGGATAGGTTATTCCCGGGGGGAGTACTTTGCCTGGGTTTGTGTCATTATCTGTGGCCTTCCCCTGCTTTATCTGTCCATCTTCAGGATCATTCACAATAAAGGGATTAGCAAGATCTCTTCTGCCCTTCTCATCACCATGGCTATGATCGCCGCCCTTCTGATCGGGGATCTCTTTGCCGCAGGGGAGGTTGCCTTCATCATGGAGATCGGTGCTTTACTGGAGGATATGACGACGGAAAGAGCCAAGAAAGGTTTAAAGAATCTTATCGCTCTTACTCCGGAAAAAGCCCGGGTCATCCGTGACGGTAAAGAATATATAGTACCGGTATCGGAGATCACGGAACAGGATATGCTCAGGATCCTTCCCGGGGAGACAATCCCGGTGGACGGTATCGTCTCATCAGGGGTAAGCTCGGTGGATCAGTCCGTGATGACGGGAGAAAGCCTTCCCATCGATAAGAAGGCCGGTGATGAGGTATACAGCGGTACCATAAATTGTTATGGTTCCATGGATATCACTGCCTTAAGAACAGGGGAAGACAGTTCCATTCAGAAGCTTATCAGGATGGTTCAGGAGGCCGAGGAGAAGAAAGCACCAACCCAGACCATCGCCGACAAATGGGCCAGCTGGCTGGTTCCTGTGGCATTGCTGATTGCCATCGGTGCCTATCTGATCACAGGAGATATCATCAGGGCAGTCACCGTTATGGTCGTCTTCTGCCCCTGTGCACTGGTTCTGGCCACCCCCACAGCCATCATGGCAGCGATCGGTCAGGCCACAAAACACGGAGTGATCATCAAGTCCGGACAGGCACTGGAAGAAATGGGGCAGGCGGAAATCATCGCTTTCGACAAAACCGGTACCCTCACCAGGGGACAGCTTGAGGTCAGTGAGATCATCTCCCTGGTGGATGTCAGTGAAAAAGAGCTGCTCGTTCTGGCCGCTTCTGTTGAATCCCGCAGTGAACATCCCTTCGCCAAAGCAATTCAGAAAGAGTCAGACAAAGAAGGCCTTTCTCTTAAGAAAATCGAGGATTTCCGGATGCAGGCCGGAGGCGGTGTATCTGCCTCTGTGGAAGGAACCAGATACTATCTGGGCAAGGAAGCCTATATCACTTCCATGACACAGATTGATTCCGCCTCCCCTGAGGTGTCCTCTGTTCTGGACAGTCTTAGGGAAAAAGGAAAAGCCTCTGTGATCATCGCCGACGAAAGCAGGGTCATCGGGATCATAGCCCTGTCCGATACCATCCGTCCTGAAACCAAAGACATGGTAAAACGTCTGCAAGAAATGAAGGTAAGAACGGTTCTTCTGACCGGAGACAATATTAAAGCTGCAGGATATCTTGCTTCCCGGGCCGGCATCTCAGATATCCGGGCTGATCTCATGCCCGGGGAAAAGGTGGACTGTATTTCTTCCCTGAAAGAATCCGGGAAGGTTTGTATGATCGGTGACGGGGTCAATGATGCTCCGGCCCTTAAAACCGCAGATATCGGAGTTGCCATGGGAGTGATGGGAAGTGATATCGCGGTTGATGCGGCAGATGTTGCCCTCATGAAGGATGATCTGACCAAAGTGCCTTATCTTAAATGGCTGGGCAACACTACCATCCGGACCATCCGTACTGCCATCACCCTTTCCATGTGCATCAATTTCATTGCCATCACCCTTTCGGTCCTGGGGGTCCTGACTCCCACCACCGGTGCTCTGGTCCACAATGCCGGGTCCTGTTTTGTGGTGTTGCTGGCGGCTTTACTCTATGACAGAAAATATCCGAAAGAAAACCATGATCCTGTTAATTCTCAGTAATAACTGTTTCCTAAAAACATATAGCCTTTAAGGATACAACACAAAAAAGGATGGCGGAGATAATCTCCACCATCCTTTACTCTGTTTTCTGTCCGTTTTTACGGATACCATTCTTCCACTTTTTCCGTAGGGATCTGGAAATGCTGGTAATCTTTGCTGTTGACCCAATTGCCTCCCCATTCAAATCCATGTTCCGTAAAGAGCTTATAACACAGATCTCCCTTTTCGATCTTATAATCAAAATCCGCTTCACGGTCCAGGTATGCTTCCGCGTTTACCGGTTCAATGCTCCTCTTTCCGTTGACTGTTTTAACATAGGGATTATAAAGGGTATTGATATCTACGGCAAGACCCAGTCCATGCTTTGAGATTTTTGTCGTATAACTGACAAAACGGAAGTTGAAGCAGGAAGAATTATTGTCTTCCATGGACAACTCATCATCTGCATCATACTCATCCACCAGACGGATTTTTTCGATGGGGTAATCATTTTCGTAAAGCTCCTTAAGGATTTCCAGTACATCTTCAGCGATATGATAGTTTACGATCATCTCACCTTCGTGCACCTCCCCATCGATATCTTTATGGAGCACATGCAGATATCTTAAGTCCTTCCGGGGAAGGGTACAGTCATCTTTAAAGGATTTTCCTTCGATCCTGGAAAAGATCTCGTCGGTGATCTTGCTGATATAGAAGTCCTGTTCTGATGTATCTTTCTTTTTCTCTGTAGTTTCCGTTTCTTTGCTCATATCTGCCTCAGTGGTAATTTCTGTCTCTTTTCCGGCTTCTGCTTCCGTGACTGTTTCCGTTATTTGCTCAGCTTCCGTTTCTGTCACCTCATTCAAAAGGTCCGACCCGGTTTTTTCTTCCTGTAAGGGTTCTTCCTTTACATTTTCTGTCGTTCTCTCACTCTGTTTTTCCTCTGTATTCTCTCCGGAGGAATCTTTCGGAGAAAAGGTGAGCATACATCCGGAGGTGAGCATGAGCACAAAAAGGATAAGCAGAAACCTGATTGTCTTTTTCATCTGCTGATCACTCCGTCCGCTGTTTTTGCGTTTCCTGAGAATTTTGTGAGATCCTGAAAACCTCTTTCAGAGGAACACCGCTGGCTTCCGCTGTTTTTTTAACGCTTTCATATTCCGGGTAAATGTATTCCTGGTCTTTATAGACCACTCTCTTACCGTCCACACTGCCGTAAGGTGTATCGATCTTCACCGGCTCCCTGTCCAGTTTTGTCCTGTTCTCATGCCGGTAACGGATACCGATGGTCGTAGTCTCCCGGAAGATGATCTCCTGCAGCTTCTCCATGTCTTTGGTGTTGCAGGTAACCGTAAGAAGATATGCCGGACGGTTTTTCTTCATATAAACCGGGGTATAGAACACATCCAGGGCACCCTCGTCCATCAGTTTATTCATGGTGTAGGCCAGGATCTCTCCGGAGCAGTCATCCACGTTGGTCTCCATGACCATAAACTCTCCTTCATCTCCCATCTGTCCAAGACAAACCTTCAGAAGATTGGGAATCGGCAGATCCTTCTTCCCTGCTCCCCAGCCGATCTTCTCCACTTTCATCACGGGCATGGGAACAAAAGTGTCGGACAGTTCTGCGATGATCGCGGCTCCCGTGGGGGTAACCAGCTCTGTTTCCACCTGGATCTGACGGAACTTCACACCTGCTTCTGCCATGATCTCACTGGTGGCAGGAACCGGGACACTCATGGTTCCATGGGCACATTCAATAAATCCATACCCTTCATTCACCACACTGGAGATAACCTTGTCAGGCCGGATCCGGTCAATAAGGATTGCGGTACCAACGATATCCACGATCGAATCCACGGCCCCTACCTCATGGAAATGTACCTCGGATAAAGGCTTTCCGTGAACTTTACTCTCCGCTTTGGCCACACGAAGAAAGATACGCTTTGCCAGGTCTTTAACCGGTTCTTCCAGACTGCTGTTGTCGATCACCGCGTTGACATCATCCAGATTCCTGTGATCGTGATGATGATGGTGATGATCGTGGTCATGACCGTGGTCGTGGTCATGATGATGATCATGGTTATGATCATGGTGGTGATGGTCATGGTCATGATTGTGGTGGTGATGATCATGATCATGGTGGTAATGGTTGTGCTCATGGTCGTGATGATGGTCATGATCGTGGTCATGGTCGTGCTCATGGTCGTGATGATGGTCATGAACGTGGTCATCAAGATGATGAACGTGGCCGTATTCATCTGTACCATCAATGGTCACATCCACAAATGTACCGGTAATTCC
>CAJGDH010000041.1 GCA_904502145.1 uncultured Eubacterium sp. | reverse complement strand
TCTTTCTGGTGGTTCAGGTAGTGGACCAGCATCTGCTTGAGATTCAGGATCTTGGGCTGATTATCCACCAGGGCCAGCATGATGATACCGAAAGTATCCTGAAGCTGGGTATGTTTGAAGAGCTGGTTGAGCAGGACATTGGCATTCACGTCCTTGCGGGTCTCTATGCAGATCCGCATACCTTCCCGGTCGGACTCATCCCGCAGCTCGGTTATACCGTCCACCCTCTTTTCCTTGACCAGTTCGGCGATCTTCTCGATCAGCCTGGCCTTGTTCACCATATAGGGAAGCTGGGTGACCACGATACGCTGCTTTCCGTTGCTCATGGGCTCAATCTCGGTGACGGCTCTCACCTTGATCTTTCCTCTGCCGGTACGGTAGGCTTTCTCGATCTCTCTCCTCCCCAGGATGGATGCTCCTGTGGGGAAATCAGGACCCTTGATGATCTCCATCAGCTCTTCGATCCGGGTCTCCCGGTCCTCTTCCACCTGGTTGTCGATGATCTTCACCACACCGTCGATGGTCTCCCTCAGGTTGTGGGGAGGGATGTTGGTTGCCATACCCACGGCGATTCCCTGGGCCCCGTTGACCATAAGGTTGGGGAAGCGGGACGGAAGAACCGTCGGTTCTTTCTCGGTCTCGTCAAAGTTGGGCATGAAGTCTACGGTGTCTTTATAGATATCGGCAGTCATCTCCATGGAGATCCTGGAGAGTCTTGCCTCGGTATAACGCATGGCTGCGGCCCCGTCTCCGTCAACGGAACCGAAGTTTCCGTGTCCGTCCACCAGAGGATATCTGGTGGACCAGTCCTGGGCCAGGTTGACCAGGGCGCCATAGATGGAACTGTCCCCGTGGGGATGGTATTTACCCATGGTATCGCCGACGATACGGGCACACTTCCTGTGGGGCTTGTCCGGTCCGTTATTCAGTTCGATCATGGAGTATAAGATTCGGCGCTGAACCGGCTTCAGCCCGTCCCGCACATCCGGGAGGGCCCTGGATACGATCACGCTCATGGCATAATCGATGTAGGAGGTCTCCATGGTATTTTTAAGGTCTACCTCCTGAATTTTATCAAAAATCGTACGGTCGTCCATTTATTCCTCCCGCTGCATCCCGGATCCGATGTAGGATCAGATGTCCAGGTTCTTTACATACTGGGCATTGGTCTCGATAAATTCTCTTCTTGGTTCGACCCGGTCTCCCATGAGGGTATCAAAGGTAAGATCCAGCTCGGATGCACTGTCCTCATCCATGTTCACCCGGAGAAGGATACGTTTCTCCGGATCCATGGTGGTCTCCCACAGCTGGGAGGCATCCATCTCACCCAATCCTTTGTATCTCTGGATCTTATTGTTCCCGTCACGACCGATCTCGGTCAGGATCCGGTTCAGTTCATCGTCATTGTAGGCATACCAGACCTTCTTGGCTTTCTCCACCTTGTACAGGGGCGGCTGAGCCAGGTAGACATATCCCTGTCTGATCAGTTCCGGCATGAACCGGTAGAAGAAGGTCAGGAGCAGGGTGGCGATATGAGCTCCGTCCACGTCGGCATCCGTCATGATGATAATCTTATGGTATCTCAGTTTGCTGATGTCAAAATCTTCGTGGATCCCGGTGCCGAATGCGGTGATCATGGCACGGATCTCCGCGTTGGCCAGGATCTTGTCCAGTCTGGCCTTCTCCACGTTCAGGATCTTTCCTCTCAGGGGAAGGATGGCCTGGGTAGCCCGGCTTCTGGCGGTCTTGGCAGATCCGCCCGCGGAGTCTCCCTCCACGATGTAGATCTCACATTTGGCGGGATCCTTGTCGGAACAGTCCGCCAGCTTGCCCGGCAGGCTCATGCCGTCGAGGGCTGATTTTCTTCTGGTGAGATCCCTGGCTTTTCTGGCTGCCTCCCTGGCTCTCTGGGCAAGGATCGCCTTCTCGCAGATCACCCTCGCCACGTTGGGGTTCTGCTCCAGGAAATAGGTAAGCTGCTCGCTGACCACGCTGTCCACGGCTCCCCTGGCTTCGGAATTGCCCAGTTTCTGCTTGGTCTGACCCTCGAACTGGGGATCCGGGATCTTGATGCTGATAATGGCCACAAGACCTTCACGGATATCCTCTCCGCTTAAGTTCTGCTCATTTTCTTTCAGCAATTTATTATTTCTGGCATAATCATTAAATGTCTTGGTCAGCGCACTACGGAAACCGGCGAGATGGGTCCCGCCCTCCGGGGTGGTGATATTGTTGACAAATGAATATACGCCCTCATTGTAGGAATCGTTGTGCTGGAGGGCTACCTCCACATAAACGGCCCCCTTCTGCCCTTCACAATAAATGATCTCCGGGTAGAGGACAGTTTTCTGCTTGTTCAGATACTGAACATACTGCTTGATCCCTCCCTCATAGTGGAAGGTCAGGGTCTGGGGATGATCCTCTCTCAGGTCATACAGAACGATCTTAAGACCCTTGGTCAGGAAGGCCATCTCTCTTAGTCTCTGTTTGAGAATGGAGAAATCAAATACCGTCTCCTCGAAGATGGTATCATCCGGAAGGAAGCGGACCTCCGTCCCTCTTCTGTCCGTGGTGCCCACCACCTTGAGGGGGTACATGACCTTTCCTCTCTCATAACGCTGGCGGTAGATCTTCCCGTTGTGGAAGATGCTCACCTCAAGCCAGGTGGACAGGGCGTTGACCACGGAGGCACCCACGCCGTGAAGACCTCCCGAAACCTTGTATCCCCCTCCGCCGAACTTACCGCCGGCATGAAGGATGGTAAAAACAACCTCCACCGCAGGGATTCCCTTCTTCCGGTTGATCCCCACGGGGATCCCCCGGCCGTTGTCCCGGACGGTGATGGAATTATCCGTATTGATAAAAACTTCAACGGTGTCACAGAAGCCGGCGAGGGCCTCATCCACCGAATTGTCCACAATCTCATAAACCAGATGATGCAGACCCTTTGAGGAGGTGCTGCCGATATACATGCCGGGGCGTTTTCTCACGGCCTCCAGTCCTTCGAGGATCTGGATCTGGTCCGCTCCGTATTCCTGCGGCGTGGAATTCATCTTTTCACTCATACTGTTGCTGCCTCCGTCAAATCTGCGGGAAATCCGCGCTGATCTCCCCGGTTAATCTGCTTTGATTTAACGCTTTACACATATTAGGTATAAAGCTTTCGTAACATTCATTATACCACAAGATATGGTGTTCATTCAAGATTATTAAAAAAATTCAAGCTTTATCTACAAAACGTCTTCCGCTTCAGTCTGAAACAGTTGAACTGTTCCGTCTTCCACCCTGAAGATCCTGTCCAGGGTCAGGCGGCCATGGACAAAATCATCCAGTCCCGTGCAGGAGATCATGGTCTGGATATCCGCGATGGAATCCAGAAGGTAGTTCTGGCGGTGATGGTCCAGCTCCGAGAGCACGTCATCCAGGAGGAGGACCGGCTTTTCTCCGCTGATCTCCTCAATGAGACGGATCTGGGACAGTTTCAGGGCCAGGGCCGCCGTCCTCTGCTGCCCCTGGGACCCGTATCTTCGGATGTCCGTACCGTTGACGGCAAACCCGATATCATCCCGGTGAGGTCCCACGGAAGTGGTCCCCGTCCGGATATCCCGCTCCCTGTTCTCCATCAGGGCATTGCCGTAGTCCTCCGGAGAGATATTCCGGTCATAATGCACCAGGATATCTTCCGCTCCTCCGGTCAGCCCTCCGTGGATCTCCCTCATCATGAGGGCCACCTTGTCCAAAAAGGCTTCCCTTCTCCTCACGATCTCCCCGCCCTTCCCGATCAGCTGGGCATCCCAGCCGTCAAGGGTCTCTCTCAGGGAAGGCGCAAACCCGATCTGTTTCAGCAGGTTGTTCCTCTCCTGCAGGAGCTTGTTGTAGGAAACCAGCAGGCTGTAGTAGCCCCTGTCCAGCTGGCTCATCTCCATGTCCATGAACCGCCTTCTCTCCGCCGGTCCGCTCTTGATGATGGACAGGTCTTCCGGGGAGAAGAAAACCACATGGAGCATACCGAAGAGCTCCGCCAGCCGGCGGATGGGCACGCCATCCACCGCGATCCCTTTGGCCTTCTTCTGGCGCAGGTGGAAATCCAGCCGGTGGCTCAGGTCATTTTTCCGGAAAAAGAGTCGGATGTGTGCCTCTTCCTGGCCGAATCGGATCAGGTCCTTATCCTTGCTCCCCTTATGGGACCGTGAGGTACCACTGACATAGACTGCTTCCAGCAGATTGGTCTTCCCTTGGGCATTATCCCCGAAAAAGATGTTCACTCCGGGGGAGAATTCCACCTTGGCGGAAGCATAATTTCTGTATTGTGATAATTCTATGGATTCAACATACATGGTACTGCTCTCTCAGAAAATGAAGAAAAACATTCACGGCAGACTGCTCTCCCACCATGAATGCTTTTCATTTACCTGCATACGGTCAACGTACTGCTTTGATCTCCTGTCCTTCAAACTCCACGACCATACCGTCGTAGATCTTGCGGCCTCTCCTGGTGTCCACCTCTCCGTCCACCTTGACCAGTCCGTCCTGGATCACGATCTTGGCATCCACACCGGAGCCCACCAGGCCGGCGGCCTTAAGAAGCTGGCCGAGTTTTATATATTCATCCTTCAGTCTGAATTCCGTCATCCTTTACACTCCTGTCTTCTAATAATCCGCATTGTTGACATTGATGGGAAGGATCAGATACAGGTATTTCCGATCCTCATCCCGGAAAGTACAGGGGGCGATGGAATTGATCAGATAGACGGATACCTCCTCCTCATCGATGGAACGGAGGGCATCCGACAGAAATCTGGGATTGAATCCGATCACAAGATCCTTACCCTCTTTCGTGATGGCAAGCTGCTCCTGCATGGAACCGATCTGGGAGGAGATCATGATCTCCATCCGGTCACTCTCCATCCGGAGAATGATGGGCTTTTTGTCCGATTCCCGGGTAAAGAGGCTGGAACGGTCAAGACAACGGAGGAAATCCATCCGGTTGACGGTGATCTTCGTCTCATAATCCGTGGATAACATCTGTTCGATATTATAAAATTTGCCCTTGAGCAGGCGGGTGACCACTCTGGTCCGATCAAAGGAGAACATGATATGCTTGTCCGTGATGCACAGGCTCACCTGCTCCTCCGCCTCACCGGAGAGGATCTTGCTGACTTCCATCAGGGATTTGCCCGGGACGATCACTTCGATGTCCGGGTAGGATTCGGACAGGGTCACCCTGCGCACAGAGATCCTGTGCCCGTCCAGGGATGTAAGGGAAAATGTATCCCCCGTCACCTTCAGGAGTTCCCCGGTCATCAGTTTGTTGTTCTCATTGTCCGAGATGGAGAAGATGGTCTGATTGATGGTCTCTTTTAAGTCAAACTGGGAGATGGCCACCATATTTTCCCGGGAGATCTCCGGAAGGTGGGTAAAGTCATCTCCTGCCTTCCCCATGATGCTGCAATGGATCTGTTCACATTCGATATTGGTCTTTCCGTTGGTTTCCGTCTCAATAAAGATCTCACTGTCCGGACTCTTCTTGATGATCTCGGAGAAGATCTTTGCCTCCAGGGCGATCTGGCCCTGTTCCAGGATCTGCCCGTCGATGACGGTCTCGATCCCCAGTTCGGTATCATTGGCTGTCAGGCGGATCTTTCCGTCGTAGGCTTCGATCAGGATACATTGCAGGATATCCATGGTCGTCTTGTAGGACACTGCTTTGGATACCGTGTTCACGCCTGCCATCAGCTGGGTCTTCGCACATAGGATCTTCATGATTGTGTATAACTCCTTTCGGTCCGTAAGAGATAAAAATAAAAGATTATATCCGTAGTCGTAGTAGTAGGGGGTGTGAATTTGGTGAATAAGCCCCTGCCGGCGGATGCTTCTGCCCTCTTCCGGAGGGGACAGCCGGTGGGATAACCCTGTGGATACCGGCCAGTCCAATCCACAGCTTTACGATGTCCCCGGAGGCCTTCCGGCCCATCCACCTCTCTTCCACATGGGGTCGGGATAAAAATGTGGAAAAATGAATTCGGAGAAATACACTTTTCCACATGGACTTATCCACAGCCTTAGGTCGGAGGGTTTAATTTCTTTATTATAATATTTACGCTGTTTTTCAGTGCTTCGTCCGTCTCCATGGCCTTGCTGATCTTTTCCGAGCCGTGCATAACGGTGGTATGGTCACGGTTGCCCAGCTGCTGTCCTATCCTCTGGAGGGATACATCCGTATATTTTCTGCAGAGGAACATACAGATCTGTCTCGGGTTGGCGATCTCCTTGTTCTTCTTTTTGGAGATGATATCCGCCACCGTGATGTTGAAATGTTCGGAGACGATACTCATGATCAGCTCCGGCGTGATCTCCCGCTGGCTTTCGATGGTGTCCTTGAGAGCAAGCTCAGCCAGGTCGAGGGTAACCGGTTTCTTCTCCAGTTTCCCAAAAGCGCAGATCTTGGTGAGGGCACCTTCCAGCTCACGGATGTTGGATTTGATATTGCTGGCCACATAGTGGAGGACATCCTCGGAGACATCAAGGTGCTCCAGCTCTGCCCTCTTCTTGAGGATTGCCATCTTGGTCTCGTAATCCGGAGGCTGGATATCGGCAGTCATACCCCATTCGAAACGGGAACGGAGCCTCTCCTCCAGTGTGGAGATCTCCCGCGGATGTTTATCCGAGGAAATGACGATCTGCTTGTTGGCATCGTAGAGCTGGTTGAAGGTATGGAAGAATTCCTCCTGGGTACTCTCCTTACCGATCAGGAACTGGATGTCGTCGATCAGAAGAACGTCGATGTTGCGGTATTTATCACGGAATTCCTGATTTTTGTTCTTGTTCAGGGATTCGATCAGCTCGTTGGTGAAGATCTCCGAAGTAACGTAGAGTACCTTAAGGTCCTTTCTGGTGGACATGATATGGTGGGCGATGGAATGCATCAGATGTGTTTTGCCCAGTCCTGCCCCACCGTAAAGGAAAAGGGGGTTGTAGGATACCCCGGGGGACTCCGCTACCGCCACGGAAACCGCGTGAGCCATCCGGTTTGTAGGCCCTACCACAAAGGTATCGAAGGTGTAGGACCATCTGGGATGCCCCATACTCTTCCTGGGCGCCGAAGAATTCTCCTCGGGGGGAGTCAGGGTATCGGTAAATGTGATATTGTACTTCTTCCCCGTAACCTGTTCGATGGCGATGGCCAGATAGACGTCGTAGAATTTATGCTTGATGAAATCGATGCCCCTGGATCCTCCCCCCACATAGAAGGTCAGATCGTCCCCGTCGATGGAAGCGATCTGCAGCGGCTCAATAAATGTGGAGGCCGCCACGGGAGAGATCTCGTGATCCCTGACCAGGATATCGATGATCTGTGACCACTGGGATTGAATTAGCTCTTTCATACTTATGCTCCGTTTCTGTTCTCTTCAGGTGCGGCCGCCCCTCCGGGGACGACCACTTTATAAATAAGAAGGAATCCATTCCTTCCCGGATTTCCCTGTACCCTCAAGTGTATAACAGAAAGAGGATTTTTTCAATAGATTTTCCTTGCTTGAATAGAGGGAAATAAGGAGGGAGATATTGAGGAAATGTGGATAAGGCCTGTAAGTTTTTTGGGGATGGAGAAGAAAAAAATATGGATACCCACAGACTGTGGATAAAATTACCAAGGTTATCCACAGCCGAAATACGGGATAAACAGGAATGGGAAATGTGCAAAAAAGTGGTATTAGACCTAATAACGCAAAAGTTATTCACATCTTATACACAAAATGTGGATAAGTCCGGTATAAGCTGTGATTTGCTGTGAATTGAAAAAAATGGCTTTTTTACTTGACGTAGCAACCTTTTTTACATATAATAGGACTGATGTTTTCAACAGAAAGACTGGTAAAGGAGGTGGCTTTCGCATGAAGATGACATATCAGCCTAAAAAGAGACAGAGATCTAAAGTTCATGGTTTCAGAAAAAGAATGAGCACTGCCAACGGCAGAAAAGTCTTAGCTAGAAGAAGAGCAAAAGGAAGAGTTAAATTGTCAGCATAGGTCGCAGTTTATTGTGGCCTTTTCTTTTCTCTTGAACATATGCGTGTCATATGTGATCTGATGAGGGGAGAGACGTAAGTGGGGAAGTTTCAGTCTTTGAAAAAGAACAGAGAATTTCAGAGAGTCTACCGGCAGGGTAGGACAAAAGTCAACCGCACTTTTGTTATGGTGGTTCTCGAGAATCGGATGGGAGAGAATCGCGTTGGAATTTCCGTCAGCAAAAAAATCGGGAACAGTGTCGTTCGCCACCGGGTGACCCGGGTGATCCGGGAAGTCATGCGTCTTCACCGGGAAGACGTTGAAGTGGGGTATGACATTGTTGTTATTGCACGCAAACCAGCCATTGATTCGGGTTACGTAAAGTATGAGCGTGCGTTGTTACATCTGTTGAAATTACATCACATTTACAAGGATGAGTAAAGATCGGATATGAGAGTTATTTTTATTAAAATGATCAGATTTTATCAGAAGTATCTTTCAGCTCTTAAGGGGATGCCCGCATGTAAGTACACGCCTACCTGCTCCCAATACGCCCTGGAGGCCATCGAGAAATACGGAGCATTAAAGGGAGGACTTATGGCAGTCTGGAGAATCCTGCGCTGCAATCCCTTATCCAAAGGCGGGTATGATCCGGTTCCCTGATCAAGGAGGAAAAGCATGTTATTGACGCAGTCGACCACCCCCATCATCGGGTGGATCGCATCATTATTGGGATACGTGATGGCGCTTATCTTCAGAGTATTAAGCTCCGTCGGTATCGAGAATATCGGTCTTTGTATCATATTCTTTACGATTTTCGTTCGTCTGCTGCTCTTGCCCATGATGGTGCAGCAGCAGAAATTCCAGAAGCTGAACCTGGTTATGCAGCCGGAGATCAGCAAGATTCAGAAAAAATATCGTGGTAAAAAAGACGCGGATTCCATGCAGAAGCAGAATGAGGAGATCAAGGCTGTCTATGAGAAGTACGGTACAAGCGCCACCGGCGGCTGCCTGCAGCTGATCATCCAGATGCCCATTCTCTTTGCCCTGTTCCAGGTTATCCGTAAGATCCCGGCCTATATTCCGGAAGTGAAAGCGGAGTATACTTCGGTTGTCAATGCCATATCCGGTCTTGACGGATATGTTGCAAAAGTAAACAAGATCATTGAAGGGCTCGGCACCAACTATGTCAGAGCCATTGAAGCGAATTCTTCCGTCAACTATGTCATCGACCAGTTGAATTATTTTACCAAGGATGCCTGGGCGCAGCTTGCCAGTGCATTTCCCAGCGCTAGCAGCGTGATCACCAGCGCTTCCGATCATATTAACAGTATGAATAACTTTGTGGCGGGAATCAATATTGCCCAGACACCCGGATTCCATCCGTCGATCTACTGGGTGATCCCGATCCTTGCCGGTCTTTTCCAGTTCCTTTCTGCAAAGACCATGCCACAGCCGCCGGCCAATTCCGGAGATTCCACGGCCAACATGTCCAGGAGCATGACCACCATGATGCCCCTCATGTCCGTCTATTTCTGTCTGATCATGCCGGTAGGTCTCGGTATATACTGGATCACCAGTTCTCTGCTCCAGTTTATCCAGCAGATTGTCCTCAACAAGTACTTTGAAAGAGTGGACATGGACCAGCTGGTGGAGAAAAACCTGGAAAAGGCAGCTAAAAAGAAGGCAAAAGGAAGAAAATCGATCACAGAGCGACTCACCCAGGCCATCTCCGGCAGGAATAAGGAAGATGAGAACCAGGGTGTCAAAGTGACCAGCATCTACGATCAGTACCGCACCATCCGCGGAAATGCTTCCATCAAGACAAAGACATTCCCTGATCCCCACAAGGGACAGGAGGTAAACTATGAGAAGCTTGGAGAGATCGGAAAAGCCGCTTACAGTGTTCAGGAATTCGACAGGAAGAACAATCCCAAGGGAGGGAATAAATGATGGAAGTAAAGGAATTTAAGGGGAAAACCGTTGCAGATGCCATTACAGCGGCAACTCTTGATCTCGGTGTTCCCAGCGATCAGCTCAATTATGAAGTGATCGAAGAAGGAAGCCCCGGCTTCCTCGGCCTCTTCGCAGTGAAGCCGGCCGTGATCAGAGTCAACCTTCAGAAGTCCCTTCTGGAGAAGACTCAGGAGTTCTGTGATGAACTTTTCGCAGCCATGAAGGTGGAAACCAATGTGGCTATCGACTATAAAGAAGAAGAAAATGTGATGAATATCGACCTTTCCGGCCCCGATATGGGAATCCTCATCGGCAAGAGAGGGCAGACACTGGATTCTCTCCAGTACCTGATCAGCCTCTTTGTGAACCGTGAGAGCGAATCCTACATCCGCGTCAAGCTGGATACGGAGAATTACCGTGAAAGAAGAAAGGCCACCCTTGAAAAGCTGGCCAAAAAGATTGCTTACTCTGTAAAGAGGAGCAAGAAGACCGTCTCTCTGGAACCCATGAATCCCTACGAGAGAAGAGTGATTCATTCCGCTCTGCAGAACGACAAATATGTCTGCACCAAGAGTGAGGGAGAAGAACCCTACCGAAGAGTGGTCATTATGCTGAAAAAGGATAAATAATCCTGTACAATCCGGGATGTTTAAAGATCCGGTCCGGGTCTTTAAACATCCTGTTTTTGAATATATGAGGATTAAGAATTATGGTGAGAGAGTTTGACACCATCGCTGCGATCGCCACACCGGTGTCCAATGCCGGGATCGGGAAGATCCGGGTGAGCGGGGAAGATGCATTGAGGATACTTGATGAGATCTTCGAACCCCACACAAAGACCTACGGACACGGAAACTGGCCCAGCTACAAGATCTATTACGGAAATATCGTCGACGAAGGCGAAGTGATCGACGAATGTATCGTCCTGGTGATGCGGGCACCCCACAGTTATACCAGGGAAGACGTGGTGGAGTTTGACTGCCATGGCGGCGTCCACCTGGTCTACCGGGTACTCAGCCTGGTCCTCCGCCACGGAGCAAGAGCCGCAGAGCCGGGAGAATTCACCAAGAGGGCCTTTCTGAACGGGAGGATCGACCTCTCCCAGGCTGAGGCGGTCATGGATCTGATCGAGTCCAGAAATGAGGCTTCCCGCAGGAATTCCATCCGACAGATCAAGGGCGGACTTTCCGGGAAGATCAGGAAACTCAGGGAAGAGATCCTCTATCAGATCGCCTACATCGAGTCGGCTTTGGATGACCCGGAACACATCAGCCTGGAAGGTTACCCTGAAGAGCTGAAAACCCATGTCCTCAACTGGATTTCTGCTCTCAGAAGGATGCTGGCCACCTACGATGACGGCCGTTACCTTACCGAGGGGATCAGAACCTGTATCGTCGGGAAACCCAACGCCGGAAAATCCTCCTTCTTAAATGTCCTGCTGGGAGAGGACCGTGCCATCGTCACCGATGTGGCGGGAACCACCCGGGATACTCTGGAAGAGACCGTGACCATCGACGGGATCCCCCTCAATATCATAGATACGGCAGGAATCCGTCACACGGAGGA
>CAJGDH010000040.1 GCA_904502145.1 uncultured Eubacterium sp. | reverse complement strand
GTATCCTGCCATGGAAGATTTCGTGATCGATGTCCTGATCGGTAAGGGACCGTCAGCCAGATCCATCCGCCTTGACCTTCCCCGCTTTACCCTGGTGGGGGCTACCACCCGGGCAGGGATGCTGACCGCGCCCCTCAGGGACCGTTTCGGCGTGGTCAACCGGCTGGAATTTTACACAGTAGATGAGCTTAAAGTCATCGTTAGCCGTTCGGCGGACCTTCTCGGAGTGAAGATCGACAGTCAGGGCGCCCTGGAGATCGGCTGCAGGAGCAGAGGGACTCCACGTCTTGCCAACAGACTCCTAAGGAGGGTAAGAGACTACGCCCAGGTAAAATATGAAGGGCAGATCAGCCGGGATATCGCCCGGGAAGCACTGGATATGCTGGATATTGACAGCATGGGCCTCGACGCGACGGACCGCCGTATGCTTGAGGCAATGATCTATAAATTTTCCGGAAGACCTGTCGGCCTGGATACACTGGCTGCCTCCATCGGGGAGGATTCCGGAACCATAGAAGATGTATATGAACCTTACCTCATCCAGCGGGGCCTGATCAGGAGAACACCCCGTGGAAGAGCACTGACCAGACACGCATATGAACATCTGGGAATCGCAGTACCTGATGAATTATATTAGTATCCAAGGAGGACATAAGATGGACAATAAACCGGACAGCAAACCGAAATTATCTGTGGTCATTGACGGAAAAGTTTACATGTTATCAGGCGGTTCCAGTGAAGCATACATGCAGAAGATTGCGTCATATGTAGATAACAAGATCCGTGAACTGAAGGAGAATCCCAACTTCAATAAACTTTCCCCGGATTACCGCAGTGTTCTTCTTTCCCTCAACCTTGCGGAAGAACTCTTCAAGGTTCAGGATGAGAAGGATGTGAGCAATAAAGAATACCGTGAGAAGGAAGAAGAGATCTACCGGCTGAAACAGGAGCTGGTGGAGAAGGATATGCGCATCGATACCGCCAACCGTCTGGTGATCGAATACAAGACCAAGGTAAATGAGATGCAGAAGCGTATCATAGAGCTGGAGACCAGACATGAATTATCCTGAGAATAAACTGCCGGAGCTTCTGGCTCCGGCAGGATCTTTAGAGCATCTTAAAGCGGCTGTGCTTGCAGGCGCCGATGCAGTATATTTCGGTGGGAACCGTTTTGGGGCCAGGGCATTTGCCCGCAATATTTCCCGGGATTCTGTGACAGAGGCCCTGGATTATCTCCATTTTCATGACCGGCGCGGTTATATGACCGTGAACACCTTAATTAAAGAGAAGGAACTGCAGACAGATCTGTATGAATATCTTCTGCCGTTTTATGAAGCAGGCCTTGATGGTGTGATCGTGCAGGATCTGGGTGCTGCTTCTTTTATTCATGAACATTTTCCAAAGATGGAGATCCACGGGAGCACCCAGATGATGATCACAGGGATTCCGGGAGCACTCGCTGCAAAGAAGATGGGGATGAACCGTGTTGTTCCGGCCCGGGAGCTTTCCCGTGAAGAACTGATGGCCATTAAGGAGGCAACAGGTCTTGAACTGGAAGTATTTATCCATGGAGCCCTCTGCTATGCCTATTCCGGTCAATGCCTGTTAAGCAGCACATACGGGGGAAGAAGCGGAAACCGGGGTCGTTGTGCCCAACCCTGCCGGCTTCCTTACCGGGCTTTCGATGCCTCGGGCCGTCCCATGACGGAAAAAGAACGTCATCTGCTGAGCCCCAGGGATCTTTACGCCCTCAGAACTTTGCCTTCCATTGTGGAATCCGGTGTGGATTCCCTGAAAGTGGAAGGCCGGATGAAAAATGTGGAGTATGTTGCCGGGGTGATCTCTGTCTACAGACATTACCTTGATCTTTGTGCTTCAGAAAAGCCTTACCGGGTGAAAGAAGATGACCTTAAGACTCTGGAAGAGCTTTACGTAAGGACGGCTTTTACCGACGGGTACTGGAGTAAACATAACGGATCGGACATGATGTCCATAGATACCCCCAGGCATGTAGGAAGGAAACTGGGCAGGATCAGTGCCATCCGGAAGAACAGGCTGTACCTTGAACTGACGGATAAGGTTTCCCCAAAAGATCTGCTGATCATCCCCGGGAAAGGGGAAGATGAGCTTGCCCTCACTGTCCCCAGGGATCTGGACCAGGTCCTGACAGAGAAAAAAGGTGTTTGGAACCTGATCCTGAATGCCCCGAGAACCCCCTGGTTAAAACCCGGGATGGCGGTTTTCCGCAGACATAATGAAAACCTGAATCAGCATATAGAACGAAATATCCTGGAAAGAAAGATCAGCTATCCTGTGGAAGGAAAGATGATCCTCCGCCAGGATGAACCGGCACTTCTTCGTCTTCGCTCCAGAGGGAGAGAGGTGGAGACAGAAGGTCCGGTTACAGCAGCTGCGCAAAAGGCTCCCGTAACCCGGGAGGACATCCTTCGCCAGATGAGGAAAACCGGTGATCTTCCTTATGACCTGAAAGACCTGTCCGTGGATATGGAGGGGGAACTTTTTTTCCCTGCCTCCTCACTGAAAGACTTCCGCCGAAGGGCTTATCGCTGTCTGCAGGAAGACTACCTGGACCGTTTTCGCAGGGAGGTCCCACAGGATAAACCTGCCGGGTTCACCTTCCAAAAGGAAAAGGAAGACATAAGTAAAGGGGATCCAACCAGGGTATACAGCTGTTATGCGCAGGTTTATGAGGAGAAGATCCTTGATCTCTGCCTCGGATCTTCCTTGTTTGAGGGTCTGATCCTTAGTATGGACCATTTTCATCTGCAGGATCTGATCCGCCTGAAGAAGAAGGCTGCCCTGGCAGGAAAAAAAGTTTGTCTGTCCCTGCCGAGAGTCCTACGTCTGGTCACACCGGATTCTTTCGGAAGATACCTGGAGGATACCGTTGCAGACGGGACAGGATGGGATGCCGTCTACCTTCACCATATCAATGAGTACGGTCTTCTGCCGGAGACCTGGAAGGATATCCCCAGGGTCTATACCGCTTCCAATTACTCCTGGAACAGCGGGACCCTCAAAGCTATCGCCGGTCTGAACTCCCCCGAGGCACCTGCAGTCTATGATATGCCGGTTGAACTGTCCGACAGGGAATGGCTTTTAGTGCTTCAGCAAGGGGAGCCTGTCCGGACCGAATGTCTGGTCTTCGGCAGATATCCCGTTATGTTATCGGCACAATGTGTGAAAAACACCCTGAACCGATGTGACCATAAAGAAGAGATCTATTCTCTGGAGGATCTCAAAAAGCGGAGACTGCCCATGTCCTGCCATTGTGCACCTGACTGGATCTCTCCGGGACAGGAACTGCCCGGCGGGAAAGCCTGCTACAATATGATCTGGACGGACGCGCCACGCAGCCTGATCGGGGAAGATCTCTCCCTCCTCATCCCTTATATCCACCGTTTCAGGTTTGACTTCTTCGGAGCAGATCCGGAGGAAGTCAGACAGGCTACGGACAGGTACCGGGCCTGGGAGGAAGCCTCATATAAGAAACTACAGACAATTCCCGCCAACCCGGGAAGTTTTATTACAGGAACAGAATAATGCTTAATTTTATCTCCAGGAGTTCAAACTACATATTGATGATCATGTGCGGGATATACGCCCTCAGCTGTTTTACGGTATTTCTGCCCTCAAAGGGGGAAACCCAGGCAAGGAGGATGGACAGGCAGGAATTCTTTGTCTACGTCTTTCATTTCATCTGTTTTCTGGTTCTGATCCTGGAAACCCTGAATCCTCTGATCGTTGCGCTCTACGCGGGGCAGTTCCTCTTCTTCAAGATCCTTATTGCTGTCTACAGGAAGATCTATCCGGACAGCTCAAGGATCCTGATGAATCACACCTGCTTCCTTCTGGCCATAAGCTTTGTCATGCTGGCAAGACTGTCCGTGGACAAGGCCGCCAAACAGTTCCTTATCGTCGTGATCGCAACCATACCCTGCCTGATCATACCTTTTATCGTGGAAAAAGCCTACTGGCTCAGCGTGCTGCGATGGCTCTACGGAGTACTGGGACTCTTGTTCCTTTGTACGGTATTTGTGATCGGAGCCACAAAAAACGGATCCACCAACTGGATTTCCCTTGGGGCATTTCATCTTCAGCCCTCGGAGTTTGTAAAGATCACCTTTATCTTTTTTATCGCGGCTACCCTCGCCAAACCTCCGGGACTGAAAGTCATGCTGGTGACCATCCTGTTCGCGGCACTTCATGTGCTGGTCCTGGTCATGGAGAAGGACCTTGGAGGCGCTCTTCTTTACTTTATGCTGTTTGCGGTGCTGTGCTATACCGCAACGGGAAGACTGATCTATGTTCTGGGTGGAATACTCGGAGGTGCCGCCTCTTCCCTGGCGGCCTTCAGGCTTTTCTCCCATGTCCGTGCCCGTTTTCAGGCCTGGTCGGATCCCTGGTCCATCATTGACGGAAAGGGTTACCAGATCACCCAGTCCCTGTTCGCCATAGGGACCGGAGGATGGTTCGGCATGGGTCTGGCACAGGGAAGGCCCCGGGATATCCCCGTGGCGGACAGCGACTTTATCTTCTCGGCCATTGCGGAGGAACTGGGACTGGTTTTCGCCATCTGTATTATCTTTGTCTATCTGGGCATCTTCCTTCATTTTGTGATCATTGCCATGGATGTGGAAGACAAGTTCTATAAACTTCTGGCCTACGGATTTTCCGTCTGTTTTATCATGCAGGTATTCCTCTGTGTGGGAGGAGTGACGAAATTCATCCCTTCAACCGGTGTAACCCTGCCCCTGATCAGCTATGGCGGAAGTTCAGTATGCAGTACCATGATCATTTTCTCCATTATGCAGGGAATCTTCATGATCGCCTATCCTGACCGTGAGGAGGAGGAAGAAGAGGAGGTGCATGATGAAGAATAAGAATATTTTTCAGTCTCTGTTTTCTCTCTTTCTTCCGAAAGAAGGCAGGCCTATGCGGACCAACCGCTACTTCTTCTATTCCTGCCTCTTTATCGTCCTGCTCTTTTTCGGGATGATCGGCTACCTCATCCGTTTTATGGTGGTCGATTCAGAAAGGGTCATTGCCAATCCCTACAACAAGCGGACAGAGAACCTGAAGGAACAGATCATCCGCGGCAGGATCCTGAGTGCTGACGGACTGACTCTGGCGGAAACGAAAAGGGAAGATGGGGAGGAACGGAGAGTTTACCCCTACGGGAGGGTCTTTGCTCATGTGGTGGGCTATGCCGACCACGGACAGAGCGGACTGGAATCAGTCTTTAATTATGCGCTGCTCACCTCCCATATCGACCTGACCACCCAGCTTACCAACAGCATCAACCAGCGTAAGAATCCGGGGGATGACCTGGTGACTACACTGGACCCGGATCTTCAGGAGGCCGCCTACGACGCTCTTGATGATTACAGGGGGGCGGTGGTGGCCATCGAACCTGCCACCGGAAAGATCCGTGCCATGGTATCCAAGCCGGATTATGATCCCAATACCCTAGGCGATATCTGGGAGGACATCATAAATGATGAAACAAGCAGTGTTCTCCTGAACCGGAATACTCAGGGACTTTATCCCCCGGGATCGACCTACAAGTGTATCACGGCTCTGGAATACATCAGGGAGCACCTTCACAGTTATCACGATTTTCATTACAAATGTAAAGGGGAAACCATCGTAAACAATGTGAAGATCCATTGCTATAAGGAGGCGGAACACGGGAAGGAGACGCTGGATGAGGCCTTCGCCCATTCCTGCAATACGGCTTTTGTCACACTGGGCTGTGATCTTGACCGGAAGCAGCTGATCGACCTTAATGAGGTCCTCCTCTTTAACAAGAGGATCAGTTCCGACCTGTCCGTTACCAAAAGCCGTTTTAAGATCACGGAGGAATCGGAAGCAAGTGAGCTGCCTCAGACCGTCATCGGCCAGGGAAATACCCTCATGTCTCCACTCCACAACGCCCTGGTCATGTGCTGTATCGCCAACAACGGCGTGATGATGAGGCCCATGCTGGCCGAGAAGATCCAGGCCGGTGACAGAGTAACCGTCCGTGAATTCAAGCCGAGGGAACTGGTCAGTCTGGAAGACAGGGAAGCAATCTCTGCACTCAACAAAATGCTCCGGAAGACAGTGACCGAGGGGACTGCCACGGAATTACAGTCCGATCATTACACGGCTGCCGGGAAGACCGGGACGGCAGAAAATGAAAAGAAAAGCCCCCATGCCTGGTTTGTTGGTTATGTGGGAGAGAAAAAGCCCGAACTGGTGGTCTGTGTCATCGCGGAAAATACCGGTGCCGGCAGTACCTATGCGGTACCCATTGCAAGAAGAGTCTTCGATGCCTGGTATGAAGGTAAGCATAATGAGGAATGACCCTCCGGAATGGCCTGTTATGTTTCTTGCTTGCCATTATTCACCATCTTTGCTATAATCATGTTAAGTGTAGAACACACCCATGATTGTTTGCACAGGAGGTGTATGCCATGATCAAGGCAACAAGCTGTGGTGGTGTGGTTATTTTCAGAGGGAAGATCCTGCTTCTGTTCAAGAATTACAAGAACAGATATGAAGGATGGGTTCTTCCGAAGGGAACAGTAGAAGAAGGAGAGGATTATAAGGATACGGCCATCAGGGAGGTTCGCGAAGAGACCGGTGCAAGGGCCAGCATTATCAAGTATATCGGCAAGAGCTCCTACACATTCAATACCGCCCATGATGTGGTGGATAAGGATGTTCACTGGTATCTCATGATGGCAGACTCCTATTATTCCAAGCCTCAGCGTGAGGAATACTTTGTGGATTCAGGCTACTATAAGTTTCATGAGGCCTATCATCTTCTCAGATTTCCAAACGAAAAACAGATACTTGAAGACGCATATCACGAATATCTGGATTTGAAAAAAGCCAACCTGTGGGGCAGCAAAAAGTATTTTTAGCAGGGATATCTTGTTGACTTTATCACTCACCCATGTTACGATGGATGAGTTGATAAGCCGGCCTGTCGGAATGGCAGACGAGGCAGACTCAAAATCTGTTGTGGGTGACCACGTGCGGGTTCAAGTCCCGCGGCCGGCATGATTTTATTGGCTGAGAACTCATTGATCTGAGGTTCTCAGCTTTTGTTTTTAAAGAAGGTTTTTAAAAAAGAAGGTTTTACAGATCTATGATTTTGACGAGTATTGCCAGCGGCAGCAGCGGCAACAGCATACTGATCAGCACAGAAAACAGACATTTTCTGGTGGATGCCGGAGTGAGCCGGAAAAGGATCGTGGATACACTGCGGTCCCTTTCTGTGGATCCCGCCGCTTTATCCGGGATTTTTATCACCCACGAACACATCGACCACATATCAGGACTCGGGGTATTTCTCAGGAAGTATCCGGTTCCTGTCTATGCCACGGGGAAGACCATTGACCAGATCCTGGGGAATTCTTCCGTGGGTCAGGTGGATCCTTCTCTCTTTAGTTCAGTCCTGCCTGACCACCCGTTTCAGGTGGAAGGCATCAGGGTGGAGGCCAGCCGTGTACTCCATGATGCGGCCGATCCGGTCTGCTACACCTTCTCGGACGGCAGGGAAAAGGCAGGGATCGCCACGGATTTCGGTACATTTGATGACTATCTTGTGGAGAAGATGAAGGGGTGTTCCTCCCTTCTTGTGGAGTCGAACCACGACCTCAATATGCTGATGGTAGGACCCTATCCCTACCCCCTGAAGCGGAGGATCATGGGCAATAAAGGCCATATGTCCAACGAGAGGGCAGGGCAGTTCCTCTCTAAGATCATCGGGGAAGATACCAGACATGTCTTTCTCGGACATCTGAGCAAGGAGAATAATTATGCTGATCTGGCCTACGAGACTGTGAAGGTTGAATTGTCGCTTCACGGGATAGATCTTGACCGGCATCCGGTCAGTCTGAAGATCGCCAGCCGCACGGAACCAACATACAGTGAAACGAAGAATATACATCAGGTTTGATTGTGACTCCCTCTTCAATAAGGGGTTGAACTGGGATGATGTCAGCCCTCATGACATAAGGAGGAAAATATGAGTGAATTAAAGAAATCCATCATCACCGTGATCGGCAAGGATTCGGTAGGAATCATCGCCAAAGTCTGCACCTATCTTGCGGATAACGGGATCAACATCCTGGATATCAGTCAGACCATCACAGGCGGATATTTCAACATGATGATGATCGTAGAGTCCGCTGAGGTGGAGAAAAGCTTCCCGGATATGGCCAGGGATCTGCAGGTTCTGGGTGAGAAGATCGGCGTGGTCATTCAGGCACAGCATGAAGAGATCTTTCAGATGATGCACAGGATCTGACCTTATGGCAGGAGGGATTATGTTAAACGTTAATGAAGTGATTGAAACCAATAAGATGATCCACGAGATGAATCTTGATGTCAGGACCATCACCATGGGGATCAGCCTCCTGGATTGCATCAGTGATTCTCTCGAGGAATGTTGCAATAATATTTACCGGAAGATCACCGATCGGGCAAAAAACCTGGTGAAGACCGGGCAGGACATTGAGCTGGAGTACGGCATACCCATCGTGAACAAACGGATCTCCGTCACACCCATCGCCCTGGTGGGGGGAAGATGCTGTAAAAAGCCTGAGGACTTCTTCCGGATTGCCCGGGAACTGGACCGTTGTGCCCATGAAGTCGGCGTGAATTTCATCGGAGGTTATTCCGCCCTGGTCAACAAGGGGATGACTCCGGCGGATGAGATGCTGATCCGTTCCATTCCCATGGCTCTGGCCGGCACGGAGAGGGTCTGCAGCTCCGTCAATGTGGGATCCACCAAGACCGGGATCAATATGGACGCCGTTAAGCTTCTGGGGGAGATCATCCTGGAAACATCGGAACTTACCAAAGACCGGGATTCCATCGGAAATGCCAAGCTGGTGGTCTTCACCAATGCCCCCGACGACAATCCCTTTATGGCAGGTGCTTTTCACGGAGTCACTGAGGCGGACTGTGTCATCAATGTGGGCGTAAGCGGTCCCGGAGTGGTGAAAAGAGCCATAGAAAATGTACGCGGCCAGAATTTCGAGGTCCTCTGCGAGACCATCAAAAAGACCGCCTTCAAGGTTACCCGGGTAGGCCAGCTTGTGGCAAGGGAAGCTTCAAAAAGGCTGGGTGTTCCTTTCGGGATCATCGACCTGTCTCTGGCTCCTACACCGGCAGTGGGAGACAGCGTGGGGGAGATCCTTGAGGAGATTGGCCTGGAATATGCCGGTGCTCCCGGAACCACCGCTGCCCTGGCCCTGCTCAATGACCAGGTGAAGAAAGGCGGAGTCATGGCTTCCTCCTATGTTGGGGGATTAAGCGGAGCCTTTATCCCGGTCAGTGAGGACCAGCGGATGATCGACGCCGTAGAAGCAGGGGCCCTTACCCTGGAGAAGCTTGAAGCAATGACCTGTGTCTGTTCCGTGGGGCTTGACATGATCGCCATTCCCGGCAATGTGAAAGCCAGCACCATCTCCGGGATCATTGCGGATGAGATGGCCCTCGGCATGGTCAATCAGAAGACCACAGCCGTCCGGATCATTCCGGTGATCGGAAAAGATGTGGGAGACTCGGTGGAATTCGGAGGTCTGCTGGGCCATGCCCCCATCATGCCGGTAAACCGCTTTGACTGCAGCGCATTTATCGATCGCGGCGGGAGGATTCCGGCCCCCATCCACTCTTTTAAAAACTGAAAAAAACAGACAAAAGCAATACCTTCCTTCACGGGTAAAAAAATGATACTTTTTTAAAATATAATCGGTTTAAATTATAACAAAGATTTATAGGAAAGAATGTTTTTTTACCATTTACTGTGTTGTTTTTTCATAATATAATGAGGTCGGTTGAAACAGGAAACCATTATTTATTGGACGAGTAATGGTGTGGTAAGAGCAGGGGATTATCATTTCCTGCTTTTTCTATGCCCTTTTTCAGCCCTGAAAGACGATTTGGCCCCCATTTTTTCAGGATCTGTCACATCCTGGGACAGGGATGCCGGACCGGAAGAAAAGCTTCATCGGATCCATTCTGAAGAGAAAGAAGAAAACAGCTTCTTTTTCCTGCTTCAGGGTGGATTTTTTTGTTCCGGACCACCGCCATTTATTTTTGATTGACTTTGCATATAGAACAGGTATAATTATCATGCAACATTAAATTGGATGAGTATGCCTACTTACTGTATAAGGGCTGTTTCGGCCCGTTTTTTCAGGACTGTCAACCTTAGGAAATGTATTGATCAGGAGGGTTTGTTTCATGGACCATGCCAAGAACATCATAGAGCTGAAACACATCAACAAAACCTTTGAGGATAATGGATTTGTCGCGGTATCCGACTTTAATCTCTCTGTAAAACAGGGGGAATTTGTCACATTTCTGGGACCCTCCGGATGCGGCAAGACAACTACCCTCAGGATGATCGCCGGTTTTGAGATGCCGACGGAAGGGGAGATCCTGCTGAACGGGGAGGATATCACTCATCTTCCTCCCAACAAGCGGCCCATCAATACGGTGTTCCAGCGGTACGCCCTCTTTCCCCATATGAATATCTACGACAATATCTCCTTCGGCTTAAGACAGAAAAAGATGGAGAAAAACGTCATCAGCAGAAAGGTGAAGAAGGTCCTTGAACTGGTGGACTTAGAGGGTTTTGAAAACCGACGGATCAGCACCCTTTCCGGCGGACAGCAGCAGAGGGTGGCCATCGCCAGGGCTCTGGTGAACGAGCCGGAGATCCTTCTTCTTGATGAGCCTTTAGGTGCTCTTGACCTTAAGATGAGAAAAGAGATGCAGCTTGAACTTAAGGAGATGCATGATGAACTGGGCATCACTTTTATCTATGTTACCCATGATCAGGAGGAAGCCCTCACCATGTCCGATAAGATCGTGGTCATGAATGAAGGGACCATCCAGCAGATCGGCACTCCGGAAGATATCTACAATGAACCCGCCACCGTATTTGTCGCCGACTTTATCGGTGACAGCAATATCTTCAACGGGATCATGACCGGCAAACTGAAAGCCAGATTCTGCGGGGCAGAGTTCGACTGTGTGGATGACTTTGAAGAAGGTACCCACATCACCGCCGTAGTAAGACCGGAGGATGTGATCTTTACGGAGCCCTCCAAAGGGACGATCCGGGGGATCGTCACTTCCGTCATCTTCAAAGGGATCCATTATGAGATCACGGTAGAGTCAGGAAAGAATGAGATCGTTGTCCAGACGGTCCACTCCTCCAAAGTCGGTGACCGGGTGGGGATGATCGTGGATCCGGACAATATCCATATCATGATCGCTGAGGACAACACCAATTTCTTCCTTGCAAACATAAATTCCGACCATAAACTTGAATACAATGACAAGATCCTTGATGTGGATCTCACCGGAATCATTCATGGCAGCAGACTCTCCGAGGACGGAAGGCTGCTGGATGCCAACGGAGATGAGATCGACCAGAGGAAGAAGAAAGCTTCAGGAAAGACTGAAAAAGGAGGGCGTATATGGACGGTTATAGAACCAAAGAAGAGCTGTTTGACGCAATATGCAGAGAAGAGTTTTTGCGATATATCAAAAACAAGTGCGAAACCTATCC
>CAJGDH010000039.1 GCA_904502145.1 uncultured Eubacterium sp. | reverse complement strand
CTGATGGTATTGGATTATGTCCGGGCCACCGGCAATCACGTCCTCTACCGGGTGACCCCGGTATTTGAAGGGGACAATCTTCTGGCTTCCGGTGTCTTCATGGAAGCAATGTCGGTGGAAGACAAGGGAAAGGCAATCTGCTACAACATCTATGCCTACAATGTCCAGCCCGGGATCCTGATCGATTATAAAACAGGGGACAACAGCCTGGACCTGAATTATGCGGATCCTTCCAAAGAAGAGACCGCCGCGGAGAGGAATGATCCCGATTCCGCCGGAGATAAATCCAATCCGGACTCAGCCGATGCGGCTTCCGATTCCGCCGAAGGCGGGTCTGACACGGCGGCTCAGGAGGATTATTATGTCCTCAACACCAACACCCAAAAGTTCCATCTTCCTTCCTGCGACAGTGTGAAGGATATGAAGGAGAAAAACAAGGCCATCTCCCATGACAGCCGGGAGACCATTATGGGACAGGGTTATGAGCCCTGCGGCAACTGTAAACCCTGAAACAACTGTAAGCCCAGAGAGAACAGTAAGCCTGGAGACAACTGTAAGCCCAGAGGGGGATCAGTTCCGGGCCATGATCTCGACATAAGGGTAGTCCCCCAGCTCCGCACGGATCCCTCTGGCCACCAGATTGAACCAGGACCGGCAGTGGTCCAGAACCACCCCGTCGGAGGAGATGACATTTTCTTTGTCGTACAGTGTCCGGTCCACGTCCCTGATGACAGAGAATTCGGTCCTGACAGATGACCCTTCAAAGAGACCGGCGATCCTGGCTTTAAGCCTGCCGGAATTGGAAACGGGGGCATCGATCAGGAAATGTGCCGTGCCTGCCTGTTCCTCCTCAAGAACCTTCCGGATGGTCAGGATGGCGGGGTCAGTCTTGTCGATCAGGCGGTAGGTCCCCCGCAGGCCGGCGAGGTCCCTGATGGTGTCGTCCATGCATCTGAGCAGGGTAGAACCGGAGAAAGCGATCTCCAGGGAAATGATGGTGTTGAAACAATCGATAAAGACCACAGAACCAGGTTCCAGCCTGGTTTTTTCTTTTGCCTTCCTGGAGCGCAGGGAGTCCTCCGTGGCGACGGTCCTCACCAGGGCCAGACGCTGACGTTCGGACAGCATGTAATGGTTGCCGATAAACACGGAGGCGGCCTTTACAGGGTAACCTCTGTTGACCAGATAGAAGAGGTCCCGGCCGGCAGCGGCCAGCTTGTCCGCCTGCTTATGAAATTCTTCAAAATCTTTGGGAGAATAGCCCCTTTTTACGACATCCGGCATAATAAAAATTTCCTTTGATTGCATTATCCTTATATATATATTGTTAACACAAAAACCCCCGTCTGTAAATTTCCCTCAGCTACAAAAAGGGCAGAAAAATCACGAAAAATGACACTTTTGTACACAGGCCAAATATTGCGAAATTGTTATAAAAGAATTACAATGTTTATATGACTTTTGAAGCCGGATCAGTGACGGATCGGGGACTTCAGCCCCATCGGTTTTCCGGTCAGATTGGAGGGTATAAAGGTGAATATCAAGATCAGAGAACGCCTGAAAAAAGGAAATGAAGATTTCCTGCGTACATCTTCCGCGGACCTGCGCCAAAGAACGGCAAAGGAAGGGCAGCATCCCTACGCCATTGTGATCTGCTGTTCCGATTCCAGGGTTATCCCGGAGCAGATCTTTTCCGCCGGGATCGGGGATCTTTTTGTGATCCGTGTGGCAGGAAATGTACTGGATAACCACCAGCTGGGAAGTATAGAGTATGCTGCGTCCCACCTGGACTGTGACCAGATCATCGTCCTGGGTCATACCGGCTGCGGCGCCGTCAGTGCGGCCTTAAGCGGACACGGTGACGGCTTTGTCCGTTTTATCACGGAAGACATCCAGGAGGCCGTCGGCAGCGAGAAGGACCCGGACAAGGCCTGCCGGTTAAATGTGATTCATGCCATGGACAGGCTGACCAGGGATTTCGCCCTGCATCCGGAGATCGACAAAGTGGAGATATCCGGCGCGGTCTATGATATCGTCTCAGGACAGGTGGAATGGATCGGATAGAGAAAACAATTGCGGCTTTTTGCGCAATTCATGATTTAATACAGTGGCCGTATAAACCGGCCGGAAAGGAGAAAAAATGAAAAGAGTAGCAGAATTCTTAAAAGAAGCCGGGGTTTATTATCTGGCAACAATCGATGGTGACCAGCCCAGGGTAAGACCCTTCGGCACAGCCCATGTCTTCGAGGATAAACTCTACATCCAGACCGGAAAAGTGAAGGACGTATCCAAACAGATCCATGCCAACCCCAAGGTGGAGATCTGCGCGTTCAAGAACGGAGAGTGGCTCCGTGTGGCCGGTCAGCTGGTGGAGGATGACCGCCTTGAGGCCAAGGTTTCCATGCTGGATGCCTATCCGGATCTGAAGGCCATGTATTCCCCCGATGACGGAAATACGGAAGTATTCTATTTCAAGGATGCCACCGCTACATTTTCTTCCTTTACCAAAGCCCCGGAGGTAATCACCTTCTAAAGGAGATTTATGGAACATACCTACATCGCCATTGATCTGAAGAGCTTCTATGCCTCGGTGGAGTGCCGGGAGCTGGACAGGGATCCCCTGACCACCAACCTGGTGGTGGCGGACCGGTCCAGGACGGAGAAGACCATCTGTCTGGCGGTCTCCCCCAGCCTTAAAGCCTACGGCATCTCCGGGAGAGCCCGCCTCTTTGAAGTGGTCAGCGCCGTGAAGAAGATCAACCGGGACCGTCTCAGGATGGCCCCGGGGCACAGGTTTACCGGGAAGTCGGACTCAGCGCCGGAACTGGCTGCTGACCCTTCCCTGGAGCTTGATTATATCGTGGCTGTTCCCCGCATGTCCTGGTACATGGAATACAGTACCCGGATCTATAATATCTACCTGAAGTACATTTCCCCGGAGGATATCCATGTGTATTCCATCGATGAGGTCCTGATCGATGCCACCGGCTACCTGAAGACCTACGGGATGACGGCCCGTCAGCTGGCCATGCGCATGATCCGGGACGTCCTTGAGGAGACCGGGATCACGGCCACCGCCGGCATCGGCCCCAACCTCTATCTGGCCAAGATCGCCATGGATATCGGGGCCAAGCACGTGGAGCCGGATAAAAACGGTGTGCGGATCGCGGAGCTTGATGAGATGAGCTACCGCAGGCAGCTCTGGAACCATCAGCCTCTGACGGATTTCTGGCGGGTGGGTAAAGGCTATGCCAAAAAGCTCAATGAACACGGCATGTATACCATGGGAGACATCGCCAGATACTCCCTGGAGGATGAGGATCTTCTCTACCGTCTCTTCGGCGTCAACGCGGAGCTTCTGATCGACCATGCCTGGGGGTGGGAACCCTGTACCATGGACCTGGTGAAATCCTATCAGCCGGAGAATAATTCCACCAGCTCGGGACAGGTGCTGATGGCCCCATATGACTTTGCCAAGGCAAGAAATGTGGTTCATGAGATGGCGGATGCGACGGCCCTCAACCTGGTGGCCAAAGGACTGGTCACGGACCAGCTGGTCCTGACCGTGGGTTACGACCGGGTCAATCTGGATGATCCTGATCTCCGCAGGAAATATAAAGGGGAGATCAAGGATGACTGGTACGGAAGGCAGGTGCCCCGCCATGCCCACGGGACAGTCAATCTTCCCCGACTGACCTCCTCCGGCAGGATGATCTGTGATGCCGTCCTGGACCTGTATGACCGGATCGTGGATCCGGACCTTCTGGTGCGGAGGATCAACATCTCCGCCAACCATGTGGTAAGAGAGGACAGTGAAAAGGCAGCGGAACCCGTCTATGAACAGCTTGACCTCTTCACGGATTACCGGGCATTTCAGGAGAACAAGCAGCGGGAGAAGGAGGAGTCCGGAAAGGAACGCAAGCTCCAGGAAGCCATGCTTTCCATCAAGGGAAAGTACGGAAAGAACGCCATCCTGAAAGGGACCAATTTCAAGGAAGGTGCCACCGGCCGGGAGAGAAACGAGCAGGTAGGAGGGCACAAGGCATGAGTCAGGGAAACTATGAAGATATCATTCATCTTCCCCACTATGAACCCAGAAATCATCCCCGCATGTCCCTGGTGAAAAGAGCCGCCCAGTTTGCCCCTTTTTCCGCCCTTACCGGCTATGAGGACAAGGTGGAGGAAGCAGCCAGGTATGTGGACAGCAGGCCCGAACTGTCGGAAGATGACCTGAAGGCTTTGAACGAAGGCCTGCAGCTGATCATGACCGGCATGGAAGACTTCCCCCCGGTGAAGGTTGTATATTTTCTGCCGGATGAGAGGAAGGAAGGGGGAGCCTGTCTGGAGGTCACGGGCCGGGTAAAGAAACTGGACCGGTACCGGAGGATCCTTACCCTGGAAGACGGAACCCGGATTCCTTTTGGAGATATGATCTCCCTGGAACCTGCAGAAGAATGAGAATCAGGATAGAGCAGATGATGTCCTCCTTTCAGGACATTTGCTGACGGGGGTGAAACAGAGAAAGAATGGACCATAGAAAGATCTGGGCCAGGTCCCGGGATGACCTGATCGCAGCCCTGGCTGAACTGGGATTTCCGAAGGAGCTGGGGGACATGATCGCCGGCCATCTGGGAAGCCCTAAATCCATCGACCGTATGACCGCTTATCTGGAATACACCAAACCTAAAGACCTGCAGCTGATCGTGGACGAGATGCTGGCCATCAGGAGCGAGGTCGATGCCTGGAAGGAAAAGAAAGCAACCGAGGAGGCCAATGCCCGTTACAATATGTATCTGTATTACGGGTTTGAAGATGAGTAGGGAGTGATGAATTGCAATGAAAAGATGGTTCTTAACTGTTCTTTTGCTGATTCCTGCTCTTTTCAGAGTCGACGTCCGGGCGGGGGTGGTAGGACCCAGCCAACCCGACGAGTGGGGCTTTTATACTTATTCCGATAATTATATTATCAACAGGGAACTGAAGGAGACCGGTTATGCAAAACTGGTTCCGGGGAAAACCTATTACCTGAGCAGGTGTATCCGGGTGGACAGTGATATGATCCTGGATGCCACCGGAGCTACCCTGGTCGTGTACGACTGTGCCATCCGAAATGACGCCGGGGAACTGAAAAAGGGTTATGATTCCATGGCCAATATCCATATCATCGGCGGCAGATGGAAATCCTACAACCCGGGCGGCAATGCGGGGACCAGCTTCAGCTTCACCCATGCCAAAAACATCACCCTGGAAAATATGGACATCAGCACTTCCGATGCTGAAGGGCATGGCATTGAACTGGTATCCTGCAAAAACGTGACCATAAAAAACTGCAAAGTCATTGCCCAGGGCAGCGGAAAAGCCAGGAGTGTCGAGGAGAGTATCCAGATCGATCTGGCCACTCCGAAGACTGCGCCTTATCTGGCCGACCGTCCGTATTTGTGGGACGGTACCCCATGCAGGAATATAACCATCACCGGATGCACCATAAAAGGCTGCCGGGGATTATGTTCAAATTATGCAAAGAACAACAAAAAATATATCAACAGGTATCATGACCGGATCGTAGTGGAAAAATGCAGGATCACGGGAACCAGATCGGAAGCCCTTGCCCTGTTTAACGCCACCAATGTTACCGTGAGAAACAACACCATCATCACGAAGAGCCACCGTGTCAAGGATGCCTATTCCATCGGATGCCACCTGGCCATCTTCGGAACCGGAAAGGTATCCGCCTATGCGAAGGGAAAGAACCGGATCGAAAAAAACACCATTAAAGGCGGCAGGCAGGGCTTCAATATGTGTTCCCACACCAGGGCCAGATATGGGAAACTGGTCATCAGGAACAATAGGCTCTACTCCAAAAAAGGGGAGAAGAATGCCCTTAGGGTTGCCTATAATGCCGGACATAAACGCTCTGCAAAAAAGATCGTCCGGTCAGGAAACAAACTATATCAATGGTAAATAATTAAAATTTATATAAATGCAACCCGTTGTTAAAGCACCAGGCAGCAAACACCGGCAGCAGAATCTGCCCGTGGAAGGCTGACCACGAAAAAAGAGGAGTGTAACTTGTTATGAAGAAATGTTTTTTTATCGTATTGCTGGCAGTTCTTGTCCTGTTCAGGGTTGATGCCCAGGCAGGAGTGGTAAAACCTTATAAGACCTTGAAAGCCGAAGCTAAAGCGGAAGCAGTCAAAAAGGCGGCAGAGGCCAATAAACAAAGAGAGGCCGAGAAACCTACCGATCCCGAAGAATGGGATTATTGGGATGATTATGAATATACTTGGGAAGATTTTTATGATGAGCCCGACGATGATGTTTACAATATAAACAGAGAATTGAGAGAGACCGGTTATGCAAAACTGGTTAAAGGCGCAACATATAATATTGACTGGCATATCTGTATAGGCGACCACAATACCTTGGATGCCACCGGCGCCACACTTAAAGTGGGCGGCAATGCGGCCATGAGAAATGACTGGACCACCTTGAAAAAAGGTTATGATTCCATGTCCAATATTAAGGTGAAAGGCGGAACATGGGTGTCCAAATCCTCAGGCGGCTATTGGAGTACCAGCTTCAGTTTCTCCCATGCTAAAAATATTACGTTCGAGAATATGAATATCAATACCACCAATGCAAAAGGACATTCCATTGAGCTGGTGGGCTGTAAAAATGTAACCATCAAAAACTGTAAAGTGATCGCCAAGGGCACACCCTCCTCCGGCTGCCTTGAGGAACAGATCCAGATCGATCTGGCTGCCGGGAATACCGCACCTTTCCTGAGCGGCTCTTTAAGGGACGGAACAACCTGTAAGAACATCACTATCGATCATTGTACCGTTACGGGTGCCCGGGCTGTATGCGCCAATTACACCAAGAAGGACGGAAGATATAAAAATAAATACCATGATAATATCGTGGTGAAGAACTGTACTCTTACCGGACTCACATCCGAAGCCCTGTCTTTCTTCAATGCCAACAATGTTACGGTGAAAAACAACACCATCATTACGAAAAGCAAACGTACCGGCACGGCTTATTCCATCGGATGCCACATGGCGATCTTCGGCACCAAAAAAGTATCCGCCTATGAAAAAGGCAAGTTTGTTGTTGAGAAAAACACCATCAAAGGCGGCAGACAGGGATTCCAGATGTGTTCCCACACCAAATCCAGATATGGAAAGCTGATCATTAAGAACAACAAGCTCTACTGCAAGAAGGGAAAAGGCAATGCCCTGAAGGTTACCACCAACGCCAGCGGGAGCAGGTCCGCTAAGTCAGTGACCAAAAAAGGAAATAAACTCTACAAATGGTAAACAAGATGAAAAAATGTTTATTGATCTTCTTCCTGGCAATCCTCATCCTGTTCAGGGCCGATGTTCAGGCAAAAGTGGTAAAACCCGGCAAAAAAGGTACTGATGACGCCAAAAGCATCACCCGTGAACTGAAGAAGTCCGGAAGGGTCAAGCTGGTCAAAGGCAAAAAATATCATCTGCGCAGCAATATCCGTGTCGGCAGCAACATGACCCTCAATGCCACCGGTGCCACATTGATCGTGTACCACTCCGCCATCAGAAATGACGGAGGCAAGCTGAAGAAGGGTTATGCTTCCATGGCCAATATCAAGATTGTAGGCGGAACATGGAAGTCCAAAAAGAAGAAGGGGAATTCCGGGACCAGCTTCAGCTTCTCCCACGCCAGGAACATCACCCTGAAAAATATGGATATCCGCTGTGCCCATGCGGACGGACATGGTATCGAGCTGGTGGGCTGCAAAGATGTGACCATTAAAAACTGTAAGGTCATAGCCAAAGGAAACGGGAAAAAGAACAGTATCGAGGAAAGTATCCAGATCGATATGGCAGAAAAATATACTGCGCCTTTCCTGAAAAAGCGTCCCCGTCTCTGGGACGGGACCCCTTGCAGAAATATCGTTATCGACGGATGTACGGTGACAGGATGCCGGGGAATCAGTTCAAATTATGTGAAAAAGACAAAAAAATTCCTCAATGAGTATCATGACAACATCGTGATCAGAAACTGTACCGTCACCGGGACAAAGGCAGAAGCCCTGGCCCTGTTTAACGCCACCAACGTCACCGTAAAAAACAATACGCTGATCAGCCGGAGCAAACGTGTGGATGAAGCCTATTCCATCGGATGCCATCTGGCCATCTTCGGAAATAAACCTGTTTCCGCCTATGCAAAAGGGAAAAACCTGGTGGAGAACAATGTGATCAAAGGCGGCAGACAGGGATTCCAGATCTGTTCCCACACCGAATCCGTATACGGAGAACTGGTCATCAGGAACAATAAGATCTACTGTAAAAACGGAATATGGGATGCCCTGCATGTTGCCTATAATGCCGGGTATATGAGCTCAGCGGAGACGGTTGATGATCAGGGAAATATACTCTACGAGTGGTAGAAAAATGATCAAGGCAGCATGACAGGCTGCTGAAAAGAATTAAGGAGTAACTTGTAAAAATGAAAAAATGGTTGTTTGTTGTTCTTTTTGCGATTCTTGTTCTTCCCGGGACTGATGTCCGGGCAGGAGTAGTAGAACCCAACGGAAAAGATGAGTGGGGATATTATAGTGACAGCGGTAATATCATGTATGAACTTGAGGAGACCGGATACGCGAAACTCGTGAAAGGGAAGACCTACTATGTGGGCAGAAGTATCGATGTATTCGGCAATGTGAAACTGGACGCCACCGGCGCAACCCTTATTGTGGCGGATGAGGCGGTCAGAAACGATGGCGGTGAACTGAAAAAGGGCTATGATTCCATGTCAAACATCACCATTATCGGCGGAAAATGGATCTCTGAATCAAAAGATGGAAATCCCGGGACCAGCTTCAGTTTCTCTCACGCCAAAAATATCACCCTCAAAAACATGGATATCCGTTGTGCCAGCGCAGACGGTCATGGTGTTGAGTTTGTCAGCTGCCAAAATGTGGTCATGAAAAACTGCAAAGTGATCGCCCAGGGCAGCGGACGTAAGAACAGCGTGGAGGAGAGTGTTCAGATCGACCTGGATACTCCGAGAACTGCTCCCTACCTGCCGGATGATCTCCATGACGGAACACCCTGCAAGAACGTGACCATTGATCACTGCACCATAAAAGGATGCCGTGGCCTTTGTGCAAGCTTCCCCAGTTCCGAAAAGGAATACTGGAAGAAATATCATGACAAGATCGTGGTGAAGAACTCGACCATCACCGGAACCAAGGCAGAGGCTCTGGCCCTCTTTAATTCCAACAACGTTACCGTAAAGAACAACAAGATCATCTCCAAGAGCCACCGTGTCAAGGAAGCATATTCCATCGGATGTCACATTGCTCTGTTTGGAAATATCAAAGCCTTCTCAAAAGGGAAGAACGTAGTCACCGGCAATACCATCAAAGGGGGCAGACAAGGATTCCAGCTGTGTTCCCACACCAAGTCCAGATACGGAAAACTGACCATCAAGAACAACAGATGCTACAGTAAAAAAGGCAGAGGAAATGCTCTGAAGATCACCGTTAATGCCAAGGGAAAGCGATCTGCCATAAGACTTGTCAAGAAGGGAAACAAACTGCGTAAATGGAAATGAGCATGCTTGCCTGTGATACCCATCATCATATCCTTGATCCTGAAAGGTTCCCTTATCCGCCATCAGCCGGCAAAGGACTGCCGGCAGCCACGGTGGAGGACTATCGTCTGATCATGGCCCGGCTGGGACTGAAGAGAAATGTGATCGTCACTCCTTCAATCTACGGGACAGACAACGCATGTACCCTGGATGCACTCAGGCAGATGGGGGATTCCGCCAGGGCGGTGGTCGTTCTGGCGGAAAAGGAAGTCACTGATGACCAGTTAAAAGCCATGCATGAGGCAGGAGTCCGCGGGGTCAGATATTTTGTTCCCGGGGATGATTTGGAGGATCCGGAAGAGATCTCAGCCATGGCAAGGCGGATCGCCCCTCTTGACTGGCATGTGGATTTCTGGATGAAGGCGGACCTGATCGTCCGATATAAAGATCTTCTGGAAGACCTGCCCTGTCCCATGGTCTTTGACCACAGGGGTCACCTTCCTGCGGACCTGGGTATCCGTCATCCCGCCTACGGCATCATCCTTTCCCTGATGAAGGAAAGGAGAGCCTGGGTGAAGATCTCGGCACTCTATCACGATACCGCCTGCCGGCAGACGGGCTATCAGGATACCATAGAGGTAAGCCGTGCCTACGTCAGGGAAGCCCCGGACCAGGTGATCTGGGGGACCGACTGGCCCCACCCCAGCGAACTGACCTCACCCTACGGTATACCCGATGATGCGGAACTTCTGGATGCCCTGCTCAGTCAGGCTTCCGGAGATACCGGATTGGTCAGACATATCCTGGAGGATAATCCCGCCAGATTATATGGATGGATATAGAGAACAGATATTCATGGGATTACACGAATAAAAGAATTAGAATAATAAAGGGATTACAATAAAGAAAACCACAGAATATCCTCTCAGATTGAGATTGGACTATTCTGTGGTTTTCTTGCTTGAAGGTTTACATTTAAAAAAGAGTGTTATGAAAAAGCTTTACATGCGATTGTTTAGTTGTCTGTCCCTTTGCAATAGGGACATCCGCCGTTGACGGACGTTTTTTTGTCCGGGACAGATCTGCTGTCAGGAGTAAAACTGCCACATCCGCTGCAACCTGCGCAGCTCCCGCCGCCGCATCCGCTGCAGCCGCCGCTTTTGTGGGTTCTCCAGATGGAGCGGGCAGCAAAGAATACTATGACAGCCAGTATTACGATCACGATAAGATTGCCAAGTACAGGGGACATGTTGTCACCTCCTTTTTTCATGATTTATTTCCCGTAAGCCTGCGCGATTACTTACGGGAAATAATCTTTAATTAACTGCCTCTACGGAAGAGAGAGGTCTGATGGAATTGTCCGGCTGGTATCCCTTGCGGAAAAGCAGGTAGATCAGACCGGCCAGGAGTCCGACGGCGACCACCGTGCCGATGCCGAAAGGCACTGACCCGAGGAACAGACCGCCGAGGTTATAGATGATGAAGGACAGGACATAAGCCCACAGGCACATATAGCCGATGGCTGCCATGGTCCATTTTGCATTGTTCATCTCTCTGCGGATAGCGCCCATTGCCGCGAAGCAAGGTGCACAGAGGAGGTTGAATACCATGAAGGCGAAACCGGCGATGGGAGTGTAATCCTTTGCTACACGGCCCCAGATCTGTTCACCGTTTTCTCCCAGTTCCTCCGCAGAGTCATCATAATTATACAGTACGCCGAAAGTACTTACAACCTCCTCTTTGGCCACCAGTCCTGTTACCGTAGCCACGGTGGGTTTCCATTTGCCGAATCCCAGAGGGCGGAAGATGATGCTTGCCCCGTTGCCTACCTGTGCTAACAGTGAAGCGTCCATCGCGTTGACGTCCTCCACGGGAACATTCATCTTCTGTGCAAGTTCTTCCGTATATTCTTCGGTGACGATACTGTCGTCCTCGAAGAGGTTTTCCACCATGCCGAAATGGCCGTTTACATTTCCGAATCCCCGGAGGAACCAGATGATGATGGAAGAGATCAGGATGACGGTCCCGGCTCTCTTCACGAAGGACCATCCACGCTCCCAGGT
>CAJGDH010000038.1 GCA_904502145.1 uncultured Eubacterium sp. | reverse complement strand
TATCTTGAACGGGCTGAGATGCAGTTTCATCTGACGAAGGACATTATCCTGGCCATGTACCGTAATGGCCTGGAGATGGACCGGATCCTGAAGATCTACACGGATATCTACGCGTCCCGCGCTGTTGGCCAGCCCATCTTCGCTTTCCTGGTCAATGCCGAAGGCGCCATAAAGACAGTGATCCGTGAAAGTGAGGCGGGACTGATCCCATAGGGGGCGGTTCCTGCCGGAATAAACAGCAGCAATTGATTTAGATTATGAGTCTTTACTGATAATGGAGAGGAAAAATGAAAAGAAAGGAATTAAAAAGCAGAGCGAAAAAGGTGGTCAAAAGCCATTACTGGATATTGCTTCTGGCCTGCCTTGTGGCCTCGGTAATCGGTACATCGTTTACCGGTACTCTTGATTTTCTCGGGGTATCAAAAGATGACCGCAGCCAGCAGACGGTACAGGAAGCTGCTCAGGAATCGTCGGGGCAGCCTACGGAGAGTGTCGGTTTCGGCTATGATGCCGTACTCAATGCCATCGTCAGCAACAATCTTGAGAATTTTAAAAAGAGATCCGATCAGGAGATGACGCAGGAACAGGCTGCCAGGCAGGAAAGCTTCGGCGCTCTTAAGATCGGAAGGAGCAGGGGAGCCCTTGCCCTTCTGGTAAATATGGTGGACAGCGGGAATCTGTATCTGATGATGATCGTCACCCTGCAGTCCGTCCTCAAATCAGAGTTTCTGGCTCAGATCATTTTTATCATCCTGTCATTCCTTCTGATCCTGTTTGTGTGGATCCTGATCGTCAATACCTTCTCTGTGGTTTACGACCGAATGTTTCTTGAAGCCAGAACCTATGAGAAGGTCACCTACCGCAGGTTCCTCTTCCTGTTCCGCTACAAAAAACTATGGAAAACCGCTATGGTCATGTTGGTCAGAGAGATCTATCTGACCTTGTGGAACCTGACGATCATCGGCGGAGTCATAAAGTTTTATTCATACAGGATGGTGGAATTCATCGAAGCGGAGAATCCCGATCTCAGTCCCAGACAAGCCATCACTCTCTCCCGGAGGATGATGAACGGGCATAAATGGGAATGCTTTGTCCTGCAGTTGTCATTTATCCTGTGGGACTTCCTGGGAGTCATTACTCTGGGCCTTTCAAAACTTCTGTGGGTGAATTCCTACTATACGGCCACAATGGCAGAATACTATGCTTACCTGCGCAAAGAATATATCGATAAGCAGGGGGAAGGGTACGAGCTTTTCAATGACCGGTATCTCTATGAACATGCTCCGGCTGAATTGCTGGAAGAGACCTATGCAGATCTTCTTGCCCTGAAGGATGAGCCGAGATATGAATACAGTCAGAAGAATCCAGTTCTCCGTTTCCTGCAGAATGTTTTCGGGGTCACCCTTGTAAACGATGAGTCGGAGATGAAACGGAGGGAACAGGAAGTCAAGGATATGTATATTGTGATCGCTGATTCCGTGACCAATGCCAGATCATATCCCGGAAGGCTTTTTCCCCTGGGGAGCAGCAAAAGCCGCAAATCAGCCGAGAACCTGGGGTATCTTCGCTGCTATTCCATCCTGTCGGTCATCGTCATCTTCTTCTTTTTCTGCTTTATCGGCTGGGCCTGGGAGGTCAGTCTCCATCTGATCAAAGACGGGGAATTTGTCAACCGCGGTGTTCTTCACGGACCCTGGCTGCCGATCTACGGAGCGGGTGGAACAATGATCCTGCTCCTTCTGTACAGGTTCCGTAAAAAACCCTGGCTGGAGTTTCTCATGGCCGTCATTCTGGCAGGTGTGGTGGAATACTGGACCGCAGTCCACCTGGAGATGACCCATGGAGGAAAACAGTGGTGGAACTATGATAACTATTATCTGAACATCAACGGCAGGGTCTGTGCGGAAGGACTGATCGTCTTCGGCCTGGGAGGTATTGCCGTAGTATATCTGCTTGCCCCTGTCATTGACAATCTGGTCAGCAAGATCCCCACGAAGATCCTGCTGCCGGTCTGTGTGATCCTGCTTACCGTATATGCCGGTGACGCGATCTATTCCTCCAGGCATCCCAATGCCGGAAAGGGAATCACCGACTACGGGAAGAACATGGAGACAGCCTGCTATGAAAGAGAGAATCTATATCTACATTTCTCCCTATCCCAGGGGAACCGTATCCGGCCTGCTGACCGGCAAAGGTCTTAGGGAATACCTGAAAGAGGAGCATATCCCTTATGAAGTTGCGGACCCTGATATCAGGGAGGGAAAGCCTCATAAGAAACCCTATTTCCACGCCTGTCCTGAAATCTTCCACAATGTCTCCCACAGCGGGGACTGGTGGGCATGTGCTTATGGCAGGGTAGAGATGGGGCTGGATCTCCAGCGGAAGGAAAACAAGGATACGGAAAGGATAGCAAAACGGTTTTTTCATCCCAGAGAGACAGCCTGGCTGCAGGACCGGTCACCCGACCAGTTCTACCGTCTGTGGGCCTATAAGGAGAGTTATCTGAAATATACCGGCACAGGCCTGGTGGAAGGCCTGGACCATTTTTCCGTGATCTCTCCCGGATCTGAGACGGATGATGAGGGAATCAGGGAGATGAAACCAGGAGCAAAGGATGTCTGTCAGTATGAGATCCCTTTTCCTGAGAAGGATTACTGGATGGTCCTGACCACGGAAAAACCGGTTGAAGTAATATGTAAACTGTATGATGGACCCGTCAGTTGACGGTTCCTGAAGAAATGAGGAGGTATATATATGCAGTATGAGATTAAAGGTGGAGTACTTCCTGTGGTGATCTGCCATCTGGAAGCAAATGAAAAGATGATCACCCAGAGCGGTGGTATGGCCTGGATGAGTCCCAACATGAAGATGGAGACCAGCTCAAACGGAGGTCTGGGCAAAGCTTTCGGCAGACTTTTCTCCGGTGAGCCCATGTTCCAGAATGTCTATACAGCCATGGGCGGTCCCGGTATGATCAGCTTTGTGGCCACCCTTCCCGGAACGATCAAGGCTTTTGAGATCGGTCCCGGCACTGAACTGATCGTCCAGAAGAGAGGATTCCTTGCATCCGAAGCAGGGGTGAATCTCAGCATTTTCTTCCAGAAAAAACTCAGTGCAGGACTTTTTGGCGGAGAAGGTTTCATCATGCAGCGCCTGTCCGGTAAGGGCACCTGTTTTGTCGAATTTGACGGACATGTGGAAGAGTATGAACTCGCTGCGGGACAGAAGATAGTGATCGATACTTCCCACCTGGCAGCAATGAGCCCCACCTGTGAGATGACCATAGAGAAGGTTCCCGGCGTGAAAAACATGCTCTTTGGCGGAGAAGGCATCTTCAATACCGTGGTGACCGGCCCGGGGCATGTATGGGTTCAGACGATGCCGGTGAATAACCTTGCCGGAGCCCTGGCACCTTTCATCGTCACAGGTAAATAGAGCCTGCCCTCCTGGAGGCAGAGAACAGAAAAACGGATCAAAAACAATAAGAAACAAAAAGAAAGCTGCTCACTTTCCTTTACAGGAGAGTGAGCAGCTTTTTATTTAAGGATTGATGTTACCGGCAGGAATTTACACGTTAATGTATTTCTTGCTCTGGGAGAGAACGGCACAGGCTGCCAGGGACAGGTAAGCCTGTTCTCTGGAATCACTTCTGGAAGTGATGGCGATCGGAACCTTGGCACCTACGATGATACCGCAGCTGTTTGCGCGGGAGGTCATCTTGAGGGCTTTGACCAGAAGGTTGCCGGACATAAGGTCGGGCATTACGATTCCGTCAAATTCTCCGCAGTACGGGCAGTCATAGCCTTTTAACCTTGCGGCTTCCTTGCTGATGATCAGGTCATAAGGAATGGGGCCTACCAGATTACAGTTGGCGAATTTCTCTTCCTCATGCTGACGGACAAGGGTCTGGGCCTCAACCGTATCCTTCATGTGGAAACTCGGTTTCTCCACCAGGGAAAGGATGGCGATGTTGGGCTTGTCGATACCGAATACATGGAGACAGTCAGTCATGTTCTTGATGATCTCTTTCTTCTGCTCCGGTGTCGGTGTATAAACGATGGTCACATCGGAGATGGCAAGGATCTTGTCGTATTCGGGGATCTTACATAGAACTACGTGGGTCATAAGTCCACGGTCCACCAGATGGTTGGACTTGTTCAGTACCGGAAGGAGGAAGTCACGGGTCTGGGTATTGCCCCTCATCAGGACATCAGCGCTACCGGCAATGATCATATCGATGGCATACTGTACGGCATTGGTGGTCTTGTCGATATCCTGGATCTCGTAATTCCTGTCGGAGAGCCCAAGGTTATCGATTATGGTCTGGATCTTTTTCCCGTTACCGATGAGGATAGGGAAGACAAAGCCGGATGCCTCGGCGTCAAAAGCACCGAGAAGGATATTCTCCGCGTCCGCTGCAGCGATAGCTACACGGACAGGACGGTAAAGGGCTTTGGCCCGGTCAACGATAAAATCGAAATCATGTGCATAATTATCACTGACTTCAAGAGGTTTTGCCGGATCATGTACCATTTCTGTATTCATTTCTACATTCTTATCTTTATCCATATGAATCTATAATCCTCCTTCGTTAGAACAGACCGCCGATGCTTAAGAAGAGGGGAGCAAATACCAGAGCTACCACGGTCATCAGCTTGATCAGGATGTTGATGGACGGGCCGGAGGTATCCTTGAAGGGGTCACCAACGGTATCGCCTACGACTGCGGCTTTGTGGGCTTCAGATCCCTTGCCGCCGTGGTTTCCGTCCTCGATGAATTTCTTGGCATTATCCCAGGCACCGCCGGAGTTGGACATGAAGATCGCCAGCATAACACCGGTAACCAGGGAACCTGCCAGCAGGCCGCCCAGAGCGTCCGGTCCAAGGACGATTCCCACCAGGAGAGGAGCAATGACAGCCATGACGCCCGGAAGCATCATTTCCTTCAATGCAGCCTGAGTGGAGATGGCCACACATTTTGTATAATCCGGTTTTCCTGTTCCCTCGAGGATCCCGGGGATGGTACGGAACTGTCTGCGGACTTCTTCGATCATCTTGTAAGCTGCCTTGGATACGGAATCCATGGTGAAGGCAGAGAAGAGGAACGGAAGCATACCGCCCAGGAAAAGACCTACGATTACCTTGTAATCCAGAAGGTCGATCCCGCTTTCAAATAAGTTGACTGCCTGTGCATAGGAAACGAAGAGGGCAAGAGCGGTAAGGGCAGCGGATCCGATGGCGAAACCTTTACCCATAGCTGCGGTGGTGTTACCTACGGCGTCAAGTTTATCGGTGATCTTACGGACGTTCTTGGGAAGTCCGGACATCTCTGCGATACCACCAGCATTATCTGCGATAGGACCGTATGCGTCAACGGCAACGGTGATACCTGTGGTGGAGAGCATGCCGACAGCGGCCAGGGCAATACCGTAAAGGCCCGCGAATTTGAAAGCGCCGATGATTCCGACAGCGATCAGAAGGATCGGGACTGCTGTGGACTGCATACCCACTGCGATACCACTGATGACAGTAGTGGCGGGGCCTGTCTCGGACTGTTCGGCGATCTTCTTTACAAAACGGTAATCTCCGGAGGTGTAGACCTCTGTGATGATACCGATGACCAGACCTACGGCAAGACCGAAGATAATGGCGATGGCATAATTATAACTGCCGAAAAATACTTTGCTCAGGATCAGAACGCCGATCACAACAAGAATACTGGAAGAATAGCTTCCGTATTTCAATGCTTTGTGCGGGCTGGAATTCTCATCGCCCCGCACGAAGAAAGAACCGATGATGGAGGCGGCAATACCGATGGCTGCGATGACCAGCGGGAAGATGGCGCCTTTTAACTCGGCAGCGGCAACACCGAGGGTGATGGCGGATACCAGAGAACCGACATAAGATTCGAAAAGGTCAGCGCCCATACCGGCAACGTCACCTACGTTGTCACCTACGTTATCAGCGATGGTAGCAGGATTTCGGGGGTCGTCCTCAGGGATACCTGCCTCAACCTTACCTACCAGGTCGGCACCAACGTCGGCTGCCTTAGTGTAGATACCGCCGCCCACACGGGCAAATAATGCGATGGAAGAAGCACCCAGGGAGAAACCGGACAAAACATCGGGATTCTTGGTGATCATGTAGATCACGCTGGCACCCAGAAGACCGAAGCCAACGACGCACATACCCATGACGGCACCGCCGGAGAAGGCTACGGACAAGGCACGGTTCATACCGGAATCCTTGGCTGCTGCCGCAGTCCTTACGTTCGCCTTTGTGGCGATGTTCATACCGATATAACCGGCAACGGTGGAGAAGACTGCGCCTACCAGGAAGCAGACTGCGGTCACCCAGTTTTTGATACCGAAACCGATCAGGAAGAAGAGAACCACAACGAACACGACCAGAATCTTGTATTCTGCCATGAGGAAGGCACGTGCTCCTTCATGGATATAGTCCGCGATCTCTTTCATCCGATCTGTACCCGCATCCTGCTTACTGACTCTCTGAATGAGAACAAAGGCAAAAACCAGGGCACAGAGGGCCAGAACAGGAGCGACAATACTTAACTGTAAAAAATCCATAGTAACATTCCTTTCTTTTTATTTTTAGTAATGTATTTTATATTTAACATATTTGCTTTTGTTTGTAAAGGTTTTATCTTGCTAAAGTAAACAAAAGAATAAAATAATCCGTGAATTATTTCGAATGTAAGGATATTTTATTGGTAATTGATTACGAAAACAAATACAAAGAAAGAAAAAACGAAACTATTGCTGATAGATAAAAGCAGAGATGCCGCCCTGCAGAGACGGCATCTCTTTTGTGATCCTATTTGTTGGAACGTCTCCAGATCTTCATCTTTTCCGCTTCCTTGATGAGTTCATCACGGAAATCGGGATGGGCGATGCTGATAAGCTTCTCCGCTCTCTGCCACATGGAAGTACCCTTCAGGTTCACTTTACCGTACTCGGTCACGATATACTGGACATTTGCCCTGGTGTCCGTCACGATGGAACCGGGATCCAGCACAGGTTTGATGCGGGACTGGAGCTGGCCGTCCCTGCCCTTGAAGGTGGAGGAAAGGCAGATAAAGCTCTTTCCGCCTTTAGACAGATATGCACCCAGGACGAAATCCAGCTGACCGCCGGCACCGCTGATCTGCTTGATCCCTGCGCTCTCGGCGTTAACCTGACCGTAGAGGTCCATATCCACCGCATTGTTGATGGAGATGAAATTGTCCAGGAGGGCGATGTTTCTGACATCGTTGGTATAGTCAACAGGCGCGCTCATGCAGGCCGGATTCTCATTCAGATAATCGTAGAGCTTCTTTGTGCCTGCACCGAAGGCATAGACCTGGCGGCCCTTGTCGATGTTTTTATGCGCACCGGTGATCTTTCCGGCTTTGGCGATATCCACGAAAGCATCCACATACATCTCGGTATGTACACCCAGATCCTTAAGATCGGATTCCGCGATCATGCTTCCCACCGTGTTGGGCATTCCGCCGATACCAAGCTGGAGGCAGGCACCGTCAGGGATCTCCTCAACGATCAGTTTTGCCACGGCACGGTCAACATCTGTGGGAGCTCCGCCTCCGCCCATCTCGGCAACGGCAGGATTGTCCCCCTCAACGATATAGGTGACATCGGATACATGGATCCCTTCTTCAAAACCGCCCAGACAGCGGGGCATATTCTCATTGACTTCGACGATGATCACATCAGCCACCTCACAGACAGCTTTAAGGTGGGATGCGTTGGGACCGAAGTTGAAGTAGCCGTGTCTGTCCATGGGGGCTACCTGGAACATGGCCACGTCCACATGTCCGATGTGTTCACGGTAATGTCTCGGAAGCTCGGAGTAGCGGAGAGGGCAGTAGTAGGCAAAGCCTTTACCGATGGCTTTTCTCTCTATGCCGCTCATATGCCAGGAGTTCCATGTGATGTGGTCGGCAGCATTCTCCACCTTGAAGATCTCCGGTTCCCACATCAGGATACCTCCGCGGAAATTAACATCTTCCAGTTCCCCGATGCGTGCGGCAAGAGCCTGGTCCAGCTTCACAGGGGTGATGGTCGTCCAGCCGTAATCCACCCAGTCACCGGATTTTACGACCTTTACCGCTTCTTCGGCGCTGACCAGTTTGTCAGCATAATCTTTAATATAACTCATGTGCGTTCTCCTTATCATGATCGTTCAGACCGTATCCGGCCTGACACTTTCATTATAATATATCCTTCCGGATAATTCCATAGGAACCATGTATGAAAGAAAAGAACCACAGTATGAATACTGTGGTTCCTGTCATTATCATATGGCCTGTGGATTATTTGCTGTAATCAAAGAAACCTTTGCCTGTCTTCTGGCCTAATTTGCCTGCACGAACCATCTTCTTGAGCATCGGAGCCGGACGATATTTGGGATCGCCTGTCTCTGTGTAGAGAACGTTCATGATTGCAAGACATACATCAAGACCGATCAGATCACCTAAAGCAAGGGGTCCCATCCTGTGATTTGCACCAAGCTTCATGGCTGTGTCGATACCTTCTGCGGATGCGATGCCTTCGCCTAAGATGAAAGCAGCTTCATTGATCATCGGAACAAGGATTCTGTTTACAACAAAACCGGGAGCCTCGTTAACCTCAACAGGAGTCTTTCCGATATCTTTGGAGATCTCAACAACTTTGTCCCTGATCTCGTCCGGAGTGTTCTCGCCCTGGATAACCTCGATAAGAGCCATGTAAGGAGCCGGATTGAAGAAATGCATTCCGATGACGGATCTGTCAAGGTCCTTTCCGATCTCTGTGATGGAAAGAGAGGATGTGTTTGTAGCGAAGATACAGTCAGCGGGAACGATATCCTGTAACTCTTTGAATGTCTGCTGTTTTACGGACATAACTTCGAGAGCAGCCTCAACGATCAGGTTGGCTTCTGTACAGATCTCTTTTGTTCCTGTGGTGATCCTTGCAAGGATAGCTTCTGCGTCAGCAGCTTCCATCTTACCCTTGGCAACGTTTCTGTTCAGGGCTTTTTCGATCTTTGCTTTTCCGTTTGCAGCAAATTCTTCATTGATATCACATAAGTAAACATCATATCCGTTTACAGCGAAAACCTGAGCGATTCCGGATCCCATTGTACCAGCGCCGATAACTCCAACTTTCATGATAAAATACCTCCAATTATTATATATATGAAAAGATTGACAAAAAATGTTCTATAGGATTATTTGTTCTTGAATGGAACAACCTTTACTTTCTGGTCCTTCGGAGCCAGGAAGTTGCCCATGCCTGCTCTCTGGTCTTCTGTCTCGAAGCAGTCGCCGAAGAGTTTCTCCTCGATGGCAACACCTTCCTCGATGCTTACCTGGAGACCTTCGTTGATGGCTTTCTTGCAGTTGCGGACAGCGATCGGAGCCTGTTTTGCGATGCCTGCCGCCATCTTCTTGGCTGCGGGGATAAGATCCTCAAGATCATAAACTGCGTTTACAAGACCGATGCGGTATGCTTCGTCAGCCTTGATATTGCGGGCAGTATAGATCAGCTGTTTTGCCATGCCGGGGCTTACCAGACGGGCAAGTCTCTGTGTTCCGCCGAATCCCGGTGTGATGCCGAGACCAACTTCAGGCTGGCCGAAAACTGCGTTCTCAGAGCAGATACGGATATCGCAGCTCATGGAGATCTCGCAGCCGCCGCCCAGTGCAAAACCGTTAACTGCAGCGATGACCGGGATCGGGAAGGATTCGATCTTAAGGAAGATATCGTTTCCTTTCTTTCCGAATGCTTCGCCTTCGGCTTTGGTCAGGGTACTCATCTCGCCGATATCTGCGCCTGCAACGAAGGATTTTTCTCCTGCGCCTGTCAGGATAAGGCAGCGGATCTCATCGAGATTGACTGCGTCAAGAGTAGCGTCCAGCTCTTCCAGTACCTGGGAATTTAATGCATTCAGTGCTCTGGGACGGTTGATGGTGATCATACCTACCATACCTTCAACTTCATACTTGATGAATTCCATAATGTTAACTCCTTTTCATATAGCATTCATAGATTAAAGCTAAATCCAGACCCGGGAGACCGGGCCTGGCTTATTCATTCAATGTTCGCGGAAAGATCAGTCTCTCTCAACGATGGTAGCACATCCCATACCACCGCCGATACAAAGGGTAGCAAGACCTTTCTTGGCATCGCGCTTATTCATCTCATGCAGCAGGGTAACAAGGATACGGCATCCTGAAGCACCTACCGGATGGCCGAGGGCGATAGCGCCGCCGTTTACGTTAAGCTTGTCGGAACCTTCGAAACCGAGGTCTCTTGCAACAGCGATGGACTGAGCTGCAAAAGCTTCGTTTGCTTCGATCAGATCGAATTCATCAATGCTCATGCCGGTTTTAGCCAGTACTTTCTTGACAGCAGCAACAGGGCCTACACCCATGATGGCAGGATCAACGCCGCCCAGTGCGCCTGCAACCCATGTAGCCATCGGAGTAACACCGAGTTCTTTTGCTTTCTCTTCGCTCATTACGATAACGGCAGCAGCACCGTCATTGATACCTGAAGAGTTGGCAGCTGTCACGATACCGTCTTTCTTAAAGGCAGGACGTAAACCGGAGATGCTCTCTGCAGTTGTTCCCGGACGCGGACCTTCATCTGTATCTACGATGATGGATTTCTTTCTCTGTTTTACTTCTACAGGAACGATCTCATCCTTGAAAGCGCCTGCTTCGATGGCTGCGGAAGCTTTCTGCTGGGAAGCTGCAGCAAACTCATCCAATTCTTCTCTGGTGATTCCCCACTGCTCTGCAACGTTCTCAGCGGTGATACCCATATGGTAGTTATTGAAAACATCCCAGAGGGCGTCGTTGACCATAGTATCAACGAGGTTGGAGTTCATCATCGGGTAACCCATACGGTATCCGTAACGTCCGTCCAGAAGAGCGAAAGGAGCTTTGGACATATTTTCCATACCGCCGGCGATCACGATGTCGGCTTCTCCGGCAAGGATCTTGGTTGCAGCAAGGTTTACACAGTTAAGACCGGAACCGCAGACTACGTTGATCGTAACAGCGGGAACTTCTACGGGAACCCCGGCTTTGAGGGAAGCCTGACGTGCAACGTTCTGGCCCTGGCCTGCCTGGATTACACAGCCCATCAGTACTTCATCAACCTGATCGGCAGGGATGTTTGTCCTGTTAAGTGCCTCTTTAATAACAACACTTCCGAGCTCTGCAGCAGGAACTGTGCTTAATGCTCCGCCCATTTTTCCGATTGCGGTACGACATGCGCCGGCTAAAACAACTTTCTTTGCCATGTGAAAATCCTCCATTTTCTTGATTTTGCTTAGTGATTGACTCTGGATATCCGTTCATTGGATAGATCAATAAACTTACGTTAATTCTATCACAATCTTTTTCCCAATGCAACTATTTTTATTATAGTTTTATTAATAACATGTAAAGAAGTAATGATAAATCTGAAAAAAATCAATCTTTTCAACAAAAAAACTACATAGAATTTCGTAATATAGTGAAAAACAAGATATTATAGTGGGAAAGAGAGGGAAAAAAAGGGGTTAAACCCCAGAAACAGCTGATGGGAACGGGGCTGATCCATAGGAAAAGATTATGGAAAAAACAAAAATCTATATA